>JANMBS010000375.1:0-2306 GCA_031360525.1 Thermomicrobiales bacterium | reverse complement strand
AGCAACACGCATGGCACGATACCGGCCATGGAACGGGTCTACACCACGCCCCTGCTCGACAAGCTCGGGATCCGGCCGGGGATGCGCGTCGCCCTCATCGATATCGACCATCCGGAGATCCGCCCGCTGATCGCTGCCAGGACCTCAGACCTGACCGACGGCTGGCCGGGCCCCGACACCGACGTCGTGCTCCTCGGCGCCGAGACGCCCGCCGACCTGTCGCCGCTGGACAAGCTCGTCACCCGCATCCGGCCGAACGGCGCCATCTGGGTCGTCTCGCGCAAGGGGAAGGAGGCCACCTTGCGCTACGCGGACCTGCTCGACGCCGCCAAGGCCGCCGGTCTGGTCGACAACAAGGTCGCGGCCTTCTCGCCCACGCACACGGCCCTGCGCCTGGTCATCCCCGTCGCGCTCCGACCGAAGTCGACGCCGCCTCCCGCTCGTCCGCGCTGACCCCCGCCGCGCTGTACCATCCGCCCATGCCGGACCTTCTGATCATCCTGCTCGTCATCCTCGTCCTCGTCGTCATGTGGCGCGGACCCAAGACGCTCCCCAAGCTCGGTGAGGCTCTTGGGCGTGGCGTCGAGGAGGCCAAGACCGAGGCGACCAAGGCCCAGGCCGAGATCCAGGCACGAGCCAGCGACAGCACGCCGCCGAACGACACCACTGGCGACCGGCCAGCCTGAGCCGCCCGGCCGGACGACGCGTCGACTCGAACACCCGAACTGCATGCTCCCCGACGACCTGACGGACCTCAGCAAGCGCCCCGGGCCGGGTTCACATCGCGTGACGGGCGTCATCGACGGCCAGCCGGTCGACACGCTGGAAGACCTCCCCCCGCTGCGCGACCGGCTCCTGTTCGTCGGCCTGAACCCGTCGCCTGTCAGCGTCGAAGCCGGCCACTACCACCAGGGCCGGCTCGGCCAGACGTTCTGGCGGCGGCTCATGACGGCCGGCGTCATCCCACACGGGACGCCGATCGAGATCGCCGATGACGCGCTGATGGCCGCCGGCCACGGCATCACCGACCTGCTCAAGATCCCAACGGCACGCGACGAAGCCACGGATGTCGCGCTCACCGCAGGCGTGGGCCCCCTCTGGCAGAAGATCGCGATCTGGCGCCCCGCCGCGGTCGTGTTCATCTACAAGCGCGTGGCCAACACCTGTGCCGGTCGCCCCCTGGCCGAGCCCTGGGGCCACCTGCCCGGCGTCGCCCTGGCGGGCCGGCCGTGCATCCTGCTGCCCGGACCCTACGCCCCCATCGAGTCGGTCGACGAAGGGATCAATTTCCTGCGCAACCTCACGTCCGCCCTGCCGACCGACCGAGCCTGACGGATCGTCTCCTCGGGGAACTCGTCCTCGTAGACCGGGCCGCCCTCGTAGCCGGCCTCCTCCGCTTCGAAGCCGTTGTCGTTGTCCTCGTCGTGACCGGTGAAGTCGTCGTCCGCGTCGAGCGATGGCAAGCCGATCGTGAAGGCCACCAGCAGGAACAGGTGACCCAGCGCATACGCAAGAACGACCGTCCATTGGTACACGTCGAGGACCCAGGGCTCAGGGACCGAGACCAGGCCCACGATGTTGACCAGAACGAGCGCGAACAGGACGATGCCGCCGGCAAGCGCGGCGAGCCGCCAGCCATCCCGTGGCTCCTCTCCTGCCACCAGGCCGCGCAGCGTGCTTGCGAGCAGATATGACCACGTCGCCACCCGCACGATGCCGAGGAGGACGCTCGACCCGATATAGACCGTCATGACCGTCGGGACCGGGTCGCCGAGCTCCAGCCGGGTGGCCCCCACGATCCCGAACACGGTCGCGAAGGCCGTCGCGAGCGGCACGAGCCAGTCGATCCACCGTCCCGTCCGATCCTCGTAGAAGCGTGCCAGTGAGAGGCCACGGGCGATGAACCCGAGACCCATTGCCGCGACCGCGAGCGTCAGAGCGTTGTACACCTCGGCCATCGCCACGAACGGGACGTCCGCGGTCACCGGCGACGCCGCCTCGAAGTAGGGCGCCAGCGGTGTGGCCAGGATCAGCAGGATCTGGACGAGCGCGAACAAGACCGTGCCCAGGAGCAGGACGGGGGCCCGTTGCATCGCGTCCGGATGGCGTGCCAGGAGGGCGGCCGGGAACAGGATCGCGGCGACCGCCGGGAGGATCTGGAGCGCGTAGAACGCGAAATCGCCGGGCGACGTCAGCGCGGTCGTATCGGCGTTGACGATGAACCAGACGAGGTCCGCCAGCGCCAGCAGGATGAAGAACCATGCCAGCGGGTGGAGACCGCCGATCGCGAGCGGGCCGCCTGGGAC
>JANMBS010000368.1:0-11564 GCA_031360525.1 Thermomicrobiales bacterium | reverse complement strand
AATCGATGGTCGAGGTCGGTGGACGGCTCGACGACGCGAGCGACCCATTGGAGCAAGCTCGACTCGTCCTGGCCGGTCTCGTCGAGCGGTTCGAGTTCACGCGCGGCATCGTCCTCGGCGCGACGGACGGCAAGATGATCGCACTCGCCACCCACGGGACAGATGCGGTCCCGACCACGGCGGCGGACCCCGACTGGATCGTCAACCGGGCGTGGGACCGACACGTGCTGCTCCCCGTCAAGCGGCTCGATCCGAACCTCGACCCATTCCTCTGTGCGGCGCTGCCCGGCGCCCGGAACGTGATCGTCGCGCCGATGATCGCCGACGGTCGGCCCGTCGGCGCGATCGTGGTGGAGTGCGCCAAGCTTCGGCGGCTGCCTGGCGTCGAGCGTCGCGTGACCTCGATGGTCGCCCGGTTCGCCTCGATGGCTGCGCTCAACCTGCGCAACGCCGCGCTACTGCGACACGTCCAGGACCTGGCCGAGCGGGATTCGCTCACCGGTGCCGCCAATCGTCGGATGTTCCAACTGAGCCTGGAACGAGTGCTCGAGAGCGGCCCGATGAAGCCAAGTCGCGACCAGGTCACGGCCGTGCTGTTCATCGACCTCGACGATTTCAAGGTCGTCAACGACACCCTCGGCCATGCCGCCGGAGACGAGCTCCTGGTGGCCGTGACCGGCCGGATCAGCAGCCTGGTCCGGTCGACCGACCTCGTGGCCCGCCTGGGCGGCGACGAATTCGCGATCCTGACCGACGACGAGCCCGACCTGGCGCGCTCGCGCGCGATGGCCGAGCGACTGATCGTCGAGCTCCGGGCGCCGTACCTGATCGCCGATCGCCCGGTGGTCGTCACCTCGAGCATCGGGATCGCGAGTGCCCGCGACGCCCTCGACGGGGCAACGGACCTGGTCCGAAACGCCGATGTCGCGATGTACATGGCCAAGGCCAATGGCAAGAGCGGGTTCGCGGTCTTCGACCCGGGCATGCATGTCGCCCTCCGCGAGCGCAATGAGCTGAGCGTCGAGCTCAAGCACGCTATCGAACTCGACCAGTTCCGGCTCGTCTATCAGCCGATCGTGGACCTCGCCAAGGGGGGTTACGCGGGAGTCGAGGCGCTCATCCGCTGGCAGCACCCCACACGCGGCTCGATCGCCCCCGGCCGATTTATCCAGATCGCCGAGGAGACCGGGGCGATCGTGCCGATCGGCCATTGGGTCCTGCGCGAGACGTGCGCCCAGGCGGGCCGCTGGTTGCGCGAAGGCCTGGCCCCTGCGTCGATGTTCTTCGCGGTCAACGTCTCGGCCCGGGAGGTCCAGCACCCGGGCTTCGTCGACGGAGTGCGCGACACGCTGCGCGAGACGGGTCTCGCTCCGGAAAACCTGATCATCGAGATCATCGAAACCGCTCTGCTTCAAGCGACACCTGCGGCGATCGCCACGCTCGCGGAATTGCGATCGCTCGGCGTCCGGACCGTCATCGACGACTTCGGCACCGGCTACTTCTCGCTCAGCCACCTGCGCCAATTCCCGATCGACATCCTCAAGATCGCCGGCGAGTTCGTGCAGGATGCCGACGCCGACCCCAAGTCACCCGCCCTGGCTCGGGCGATCATCGCGATGGGCCGGTCGATGAACATGGCGACCGTCGCCGAGGGGATCGAGACGCAACAGCAGGCCGAAAGCATGACCGCCCTCGGCTGCACGTACGGTCAGGGCTTCTACTTCAGTCACCCGTTGTCGCCCGACGACATGGTGGCCGCCTTCGCGGCACAAGGCGTCGCGGACGAGGCGCTGGTCGCGAGTCCGCGACCGCGCCGGGCAGCGGCGCTGGTCGCGAGTCCGCGACGGCGCCGGGCAGCGGCGCAAGTCAGCCGCCCCAGCCCCGCGGCCTGAACCGGGGCTCCGCCCTCCGGGTCCGCCCGCGTCCCCTCCACGACCACACAGCCCTCCGGGTCATCGACCGCCTCCGCCTCCAGGCCGACATCTGCCGCACGCTCGCCTGCTAGCATCGCGCCGTGCCCAAGAAACCCACCAGGCCGGCGCGCCCCAAGGCCGCCGGCGCCGAGCCAGGGCCGCTCGTCTCGGCGGCCTGGCTGGCCGACCACCTCGCCGACGCCGACCTCCGGCTCGTCCACGTGTCGCCCGACCGACGCGTCTACAACAAGCGCCATCTCCCCGGGGCGACCTACAGCGACCTGCACAAGGAGCTGGCACTCAAGGGGACGGCCCCCGAGACCGGAGACGCCGAGCGCGAGTGGCTGATCCCGTCCCGCGAGGAAACCGAGCGACTGCTTCGGACCTGGCGGGTCGGAGAGGGCGACCGGGTCGTCGTCTACGACGACATCGGACTGAACCGGCAGGCCATCCGCGGCTACTGGCTCCTTCGTCTCTACCGGTTCCCGGCGGATCGCGTTCACATCCTCGACGGCGGGGTCGAGGCATGGCGACGCGCCGGCGGTGAGACGACGACAGATCCGCCCGAGGCCGACCTGGCCGATGCCCTGCGCGTCCCGGTCAGCCTGGGCGACCGCGACGACGACCTCATCGCGACATACGACGAGGTCCTGGCCTGGAGCCGTGAAGCGGCCAAACCCGACGGCCCGACCCGGATCCTCGACGTCCGGACCGCGGCCGAATGGGTCGGCACAGACCTGCGGGCCAAACGTGGAGGGCACATCCCGGGCGCCCGCCAGCGATGTTTCGTCGACCTGCTGACCGATGAGGGCACCTTCCGGGGCGTCGACGAGATGGTCTCGCTGGTTCGCGCCAGCGGAGCCGACCCGGCCGAGATCCGGGCGACCTACTGCCAGGGCGGGGTCCGTGCCGCGCTCGTGTGGTTCGTGCTCCACGAGCTGGCCGGGTTCGATGAGGTGCGGAGCTACGCAGGGTCGTGGGAGGAGTGGGGGAACCGGCCGGAGAGTCCGATCGAGGCGCCCTGAAATCGAGCGCTCCCTCCGGCATTCCGACGGGGCGCTCGCTGTGCTCGGGAGCGCCGACGCCATCGCAGGGGAGGGGATGTCATGTCGAGTTCGGCAGATTCCGCCGCGGATCAGACCCACGAGATGATGAAGGACGTGGCCGACCACTGGGGCCTCGCCTGGGCATCATGCGGGTCGTCGCGGGCTTGCGGCTTCGAAGCGCTCGCAATCGGCTGACCGCGACCCCCGGCGCGCCGAGCGCGGCCTGAGCGAACCTTCGATGCCGGCCTGATCCGGCGGGACTCCGTGCTATCCTGTCGCGCGGCGCCCGACCCGGCGCCCACGACGCTCGCGGTGTCGGCTTGCCCGAGACCCGGCGTCCCTCGCTCCGGCGTAGCTCAGTGGTAGAGCGGGCGGCTGTTAACCGCCATGTCGTAGGTTCGAATCCTACCGCCGGAGCCAATCGCTCCTGATCGAGATCGAGTCCCGCCTCGGTGCGCCGGACGCGTCAGGCTCTGCTGACGATCTCGCCGCCTTTGATCACCAACACGGGTGCCGCGAGGCGCGCCAGGTTGGTCGTCGGGTCACCATCGACGAGGACCAGGTCGGCGAGCTTGCCGACCTCGATCGTGCCGAGGTCCGCGTCGAGACCGAGCAATCGCGCCGCCGCCGATGTGGCCGCCTGGATCGCCGCCATCGATGTCGCGCCGTGGTCGTGCAGGAGGACGACCTCCCGCCAGACCATGTCGGCGGTGACCCCCCCCTCCCCGGTGTCGGTGCCGGTCGCGACCGGCACCCCGAGTTCGATGGCTGTCTCGGTCGAGGCGCGCTGCCGTCGTTCGATCATGTCCTGGCGTTCGCGCTGGACGGGCGTGAGGCCGCCCAGGGTCCGATTCACGTCGGTGACGACGAGCGTCGGGACGAGGAATGCCCCGGATGCGGCCAGTGCCTCGATGGCGCCCCGATCGGCCAGCCAGGCGTGTTCGACACTGGCGACACCGGCCCCCGCTGATCGCTGCACCGCCTCGCCATCCTGGGCGTGGCTCATGACCTTGACGCCGAGCTCGGTCGCGGTCTCGACGACCGCCCGCAGCTCATCGAATGTCAGCTCCGGCGCCCCGGTGACGATGCGACTGCCGGCCAGGCCGGTCGTCGTGAGCATCGCGGCTTCCGAGGCGATGACCTTGACGACGTCGGCGCCATCGCGGACGACCTGCCGGGTAGCGGTCACCAACGCGGCCGGGCCATCCGCCTCCAGGCCGAACTGGTGGCCGTGGCCGCCGGTGATGCCCACGGCCGTGGCGGCTGTCACGATTCGCGGGCCCGGCACGACCCCCGCGTCGATCGCGTCTCGGAGTAGCGGCTCGAGGTTGCGGAGGGAGCCGGCGCCCCGGGCCGTCGTCACCCCGGCGCGCAGCGCACGCGCGGCGTGACCGGCGGCCGCGAGCACGATCTCCGCGTCGGAGCGCCGGAGGATGACGCCGATCGAGCCCTCTGTCGGGTCGAACGTGTAGTGCGCGTGCGCATCGATCAGTCCGGGCAGCAGGGTCCGGCCTGCCCCGTCGATCCGCTCGATCGGACGGGCCCCGACGTCCGGGGGCCCGTCCGCACGGCTGGGGTCGTGCGGCTCGATCGCACTGATGCGGTCCCCCTCGACGGTCACGTCGAGGTGGTCGCGGGTGGTCTCGGCCAGGCCGTCGATGACGCGGACGTCGCGGATCTGGATGCGCATCGCTGACAGGGTAGCGGGCCAGCCCGCCGGCGTTCTGGCAAGATTGTCGACAATCTGAGCCGCGCACCTGCGGCGGATGCGGACGGCGGATGATGGAGGCCAGCGTGACGACACGTCGGGTCGGCGATGCGATCGTCGAGGTGCTGCAGTCGGCCGGGGTCGACACCGTGTTCGGCATCCCGGGGATCCACACGCTGCCGCTGTACGACGCCCTCGCCGGAGCTCCCTCGATCCGCCACATCCTCACCCGCCACGAGCAAGGCGCCGCGTTCGCCGCCGACGGCTACGCCCGGGTGCTGGGCCGTCCCGGCGTCCTGACGACCACGACCGGGCCGGGCACGTTCAACACCCTGGCGGCCTTTGCCGAGGCATGGTCGGACTCGTCGCCGATCGTCCTCCTCGCAGGCCAGATCGACGCGGCGCTCGACGGGCTGGGCCGTGGCGTCCTCCACGAAACGCCCGATCAGGGCCGCTCGTTCGAGGCGATCACCGCGTATGTCGGCCGGCCGCGGACACCCGAGTCGATCCCGGCGGCGGTCGCCGAGGCGCTGTGCCGCTCGATGGCCGGCCGGCCTCGACCGGCCTATGTCGAGATGCCGACCGATATCGTCGGCGCGCCATTCAGCGGTGCGTCACCGATCGTCGAGGTGCCGGACCGAGTGGCGCCGGAGCCGAGCTCGATCGTGGCAGCGGCCGGGATCCTCGACGGCGCCCGCCGGGTCGTGATCATGCCCGGCGCGGGCGTCCATCGCGCGAGCGCGTCGAGCGAGTTGCTGGAGCTCGCGATCCGCCTCGGCGCGCCAGTGGCGACCGCCGTGACCGGCGCCGGTTCCATCCCCGCCGACGATGACTGGTGTGCCGGAACGGTCATCGCCGGCCGGCCGGAATGGACCGAGCTGTTCCAGGCCGCGGACGCCGTGCTGGTCGTCGGGTCGCGACTCGATGACGTCGGTACCGCACGCTGGACGCTGCCGTTGCCGAACCTCGTCCACATCGACGTCGATCCGGCGGTCATCGACCGCGCCTATCCGGCGACGGTCGGCGTCGTCGGTGACGCCAGGCTCGCGTTGCGAGGGCTTCTCGACGAGCTCGGCGCGGCGCGAGGTGACCGCGCCGCCGACCCGGACTGGGGCGTCGGGCGAGCCCGGGCGATGCGTCACGCCTTCGATGAGGGCGTGGCGAGCGACCAGCGGGAGGTGCGTGACGCATTCACCGCCGCCCGGGCGGTCATGCCGCGCGACGTGATCCTGACCCACGATGCGGCGCGCGTGAACTCGTGGAGCGGCTACTTCTGGCCGGTTTACGTGCCGGACGGATCGATCTGGCCATGGGGGTCGGCCACACTCGGGTTCGCGCTCGGGACGGCCAATGGAGCGGCGATCGCGGCGCCCGGCCGTCGAGTGGTGGCGACCTGCGGCGACGGCGGCTTCCTGTTCACCGCGATGGAGCTGGCGACGACCGCCGCGTACGGTCTGGACGTGACCGTGCTCGTGCACGACGATGGCGCGTTCGGATCGATCGCGGCATACCAGATGCGCTACCACGGCCGGACGTACGCCACGGACCTCCACAACCCGGACCTCGTCGCCTTCGTCCGCTCCTTCGGCATCCCGGCCGAGCGCGTCACCGACATCGGCGACCTGCCCGCCGCCATGACACGTGCCACCGCTGGCCCGGGGCCATCTGCCGTGATCCTTGCCGCGCCGCTCGGTCAGCCCTGGAGTTGAAGCGGCATGGAGCTCGTGCGATCAGGCGATGATCAGTTCGCCGCCGTGGATATCGACGTTCGCCCCGGTGATGTAGGCCGCCTCGTCCGAGGCGAGGAACGCGACCAGTGCCGCGATCTCGGCCGCATCGGCCAGGCGCCCCATGGGGATCGCGGCCAGCACCTGGGTCATTCGGGCGGCATCCGTCGAGTCACGGACCATCGGCGTGTCGACGATCCCGGGCGAGATGGCATTGACCGTGATCCCGTCGCGTGCCCACTCGCGGGCGAGGTGTCGGCTGAGCCCCAGGACCCCGGCCTTGGCGGTCGTGTAGTGGACGCCACCCAGCGTGCTGGTGGCTCGGCCAGCCATCGAGGCCATGTTGACGATCCGACCGTGGCCCGAATCGCGCAGGGCAGGGTAGGCGGCGCGCGCACACAGGAACGAGCCGGTCAGATTGGCATCGAGGACGAGGTGCCATTCCTCCGGGCTGACCTCGGCCGCCCGAGTGGAGCGCAGGATGCCCGCGTTATTGACCAGGATGTCGATCCGGCCGAATCGGTCCATCGCGGTCTCCACGAGCGCGGCCACCTCATCCGGGCGGGTGACATCGACATGGACCGCCATCGCGCGCCCACCGACTGCCTCGATGGCCGTGACGGTCTCGCCGGCCGCCCCATCGTCCAGGTCGGCGACCACGACCGCCGCGCCGTCCGAAGCGAAGCGTTCCGCGATCGCGCGGCCGATGCCGCGCCCCGCCCCGGTCACGATCGCAACCCGGCCCTCAAAACGCCCTTCCGTCACGATCGCCCTCCTCGCTCGGTCCTGCCGGCGCTGACATTGCTGACCCGGCTTCCCAATGCTAGCGAGGTGAGCGTCCCGTGATGGACTTGGTCATCCGTGATGCGATCCGCTACGACGGTTCCGGCGCTCCGCCCAGCCGAGGCGACATCGGGATCGACGGCGGCCGCATCGTGTCCCTCGAGGCTCGGCTCACGGATGGGATCGGACGCGAGGAGATCGATGCCGGCGGAGCGGCCGTTGCGCCGGGCTTCATCGATCTCCACACCCACTCGGACGTCTCGCTGCTGTCCGAGCCGGGCTGCATCAGTGCGATCGAACAGGGCGTCACGACCCAGGCCGTCGGGTTGTGCGGGTTCTCGGCCGGGCCGGTGGGTCCGGAGAGCCTCGCCGGCCTCGTCGAGGAGGAGCCCATCTTCGCATTCCCAGGCGTCGACTGGGACTGGACGACGATCGGCGGGTATCGCGAGGCCGTCGGGCGGGCACGACCCGCAACCAACGTCGCGACGTTCGTCGGGCACAACAGCCTGCGCCGCTTCGTCGTCGGGAGCGCGGATCGGCCGCCGACGCCCGGCGAGCTCGGGCGGATGGTCGATTTCGTCCACGAGGCGATCGAGCAGGGAGCTCGCGGATTCACGACGGGCCTGTCGTATGCGCCCGGCCTCTTCGCCGACATCGATGAGCTGACCGCCCTCGCTGGGGCGGCCGCCGCGCACGGTCGCCCGTACCACACCCACATGCGCTACGGGCCGGCCGGCGTCCAAGCCTCCGTTCGCGAGGCGCTCGAGACGGCCGAGCGGAGCGGGGTCGAACTCAACATCTCGCACCTCTACCCGCACGCCGACCTTCCGCCGGAGGCCGCCGATGAGCTGCTCGAGATGCTCGACGCCGCCCGGCGACGGGGGCTCGAGGTCACATTCGACCTGACCGTCTTCCAACGCGGCGGCGGGGCGTGGGTCCAGTCGCTGCCCGCCTGGGCGCGTGACGGCGGCCAGGCGGGGACTGCCGCAGTCATCCGCGACCCCTCGTCGCGCGCGCGGCTGATCGAATACCTCCAGGGCCCGAGCGTCGACTGGTGGATGGCCGACTGGGACGACCAGCTCATCTGCAAGGTCAATCGCCCCGAGCTCGCAGACCTCGCTGGCCGGTCGATCGGCGAGATCGCCCGAGAACGGGGACAGGCGCCGATGGACACCGCGCTGGACCTCGTCCTCGAGGACGGCCAGTTCTGGGTCGCTCCGACGATCAAGAGCCAGGACCACCTCGACCGGCTGATCGCGAGCCCGCTGTGCGTGCCGATCGGCGATGGCTTTGCCCATCACCCGGAGCGCCATCGTGCGTACGGGATCATGCCCAAGAGCTTCGGGACCTTCCCGTTGGTGCTCGGGTCGTACGCCCGCGACCGGGGTGTCCTCTCCCTGGCCGAGGCGGTCCGGAAGATCACCTCCGAGCCGGCCCGACGCCTGGGCGTGTCCGATCGCGGCAGGCTGGCCGAGGGGTTCGCCGCCGACCTCGTCCTGTTCGACCCGGCCACCATCGCCAACCGCGCCGACGGCGCCGACCCGGCGGCTCGCCCCGCCGGCATCGATCGGGTCATGGTCAACGGCCGCTGGGCCGTGGTCGGTGGCGCGGCGACGGAGGAGCGGGCGGGGGCGATGCTGTAGGGAGGACCTACGCGCAGTCGGGGAAGTGCTCGCGGAGAAGGCGTGCTGCCTCGTCGGCCTCCTCGTCGGAGATGGACCGGTACGGCGACAGCATCCGCAGCGGGAAGTCCTCGAGGCCGGGACTGAGGCGTTCGATCAGCTTGTCGTAAGCGCCGTCGACACGGCGGTCCGCCATGAACGGGGCGAGCACGACCTCGCTCAGCCGGGCGAACCAGGCGCCGATATCGGCCGCCTCGTGGTGGCGGCCGGCGTTGGCGGCCTCGAGCAGCGACCACGATTTCCTGGGCGCGAGCCCACCGAACGTGCCGAGCAGCGCGACCTCGCCGTGGAGCGCGCCGGTCGCGATCGTCTGCTCGGTCAGGAAGTGCATGAGCTCGGGCGCCTCCCGCACGACCCCAGCGACCACGCCCACGTCCGAGGTCATCGTCTTGGTCGCGACGAGGTTGGGGATCAGGTCGACGAGACGGCGGTAGAGGGAGCCGTCGACGACGCGACCGACGCGGGCCGTGTTGTAGTGCATGAACAGGGCGTCCGGGTAGGCCCCGCACACCTCGGTGAGATACGTCACGACCTCGTCGTCGCTCAAGACCGACCAGGCCGGCAGAGAGACCTGGAACTCGCGGAAGCCCATCTCGTGGGCGACCGCCAGCCGTTCGAGGACGGTGGCGGTCGACAGCCCGATGACGCCGACCATCGGCGTGGCACCCGTCCCGGCCAGCTCGTCGCCGAAGACCTCGATGACCCGCCTGAACCGGGCGCTGTCGACCGCGTAGCCTTCGCCGGCCGTCCCGAAGACGTAGATCCGGCGGAAGCCCACCTCGACCGCGTGCTGGATCTCGCGGCGGAAGACGCCCTCGTGGAGGCGCTCAGCGTCATCCCACGGACAGACGACGCTGACCATCACGGTGCTCTGATAGCGGGCCACGGTACCTCCTGGTGGGTCGGTGGTGGGTCGGGGGTGAGTCGGGGGCGAGTCAGCCGGCCCAGCGCTCGGGCCAGTCGTCCGGCCAGTCCGGCTGATCGGCGAGCGGGACAGCGGGGTGCCACAGGTCGAGCGGCTGGATCGTCAGCGCGCGATCGTTCGGCCGGTCGAGCGTCGCCGGCAGCGGCTGGATGACGCCCGGGACGCCCTGCACGAAACTGCGCGGCGGCACATCCTTCGTGACCACTGCTCCGGCCGCGATGAAGCTCCGTTCGCCGATGCGGATGCCGGGCAGCAGGGTGACGCCGCCACCGATCATCACGTCGTCCTCGATGGTGGCGCCGCGCGGCGTCTCCGGGGTCTCGTGCCGGCCCGGGATCCGGTCGTTGAGGATCGTCACGCCGGGCCCGATGAAAACGTGGTCGCCGATCCAGGTCCGCGACGGCACGTACGTGTTGGCCATGATCCGCACCCCATCGCCCATCCGGACGATCCCCTCGATCGTGCAGTGGTGGAAGACCGTGCAGTGATCGCCGATCCGGACCTTCGCCCGGATGACCGCATAGTGGCCGGTCTGGAAGTAGTCGCCGATGCGCACGTCGCCGTAGATCAGGGCGCCCGACCGGAGGATCCCGTTGGCCCCGATCGTTGCTGGCCCGCAGTCGTCGCGGTAGCGGAACCCGACGACGACCCCATCTTCGACGATCGTCCCGTCGCCGACCGTCGCGTTGTCGAAGGACGGCGTCACGGCGACGGCAGCCGGCCGGCCTGGCGCAGCAGCTTGACGATCTGTTCGGCCGCCTCGACGTGCAGCCCGGCGACCGATTCGACCGAGCTCGCGGCGATGTGCTGGGTGAGCACCACATCGTCCCGGCCGGTGATCCGGTCCTCGCCTGGGACCGGCGGCTCGGGGGAGCGGACGTCCAGCGCCGCATAGACGACGTGGCGACGGTCGAGGGCCGCGACCAGCGCGTCCTCGTCCACGATCCCGCCGCGCGACACGTTGACGATGAGGACGCCCGGCACCGTCCTGGCCAGGAAATCCTCGCCGATGATCCCGCGCGAGGTGTCGGTCAACGCCGCGCACGAGACCACGACGTCGGCCCGTGCGGCCAGCTCGTCCAGCGACACGAGTTCGACCTCCGGGTCCGGGGTCCCATCGAGGAACGGGTCGTAGGCGATGACGGTCGGCCGGAAGCCGTGGAGCTTCTGGGCCACGAGGTGACCGATCCGGCCGAGCCCGATGATCCCGACCGTCCGCGAGCGCAGCCGGTGGATCTCGCCGAGGAGCGGCCACTCGTAGACGTCCCAGTCGCCCGCCCTGGCCGCGAGCGCGAGCGGGAGGAGCCGGCGCTGGGCGGCAAGGATCAGGAGGATCGCGTGATCCGAGACTTCCTCGTTGTTCGAGGTCGGACAGTTCCAGATCGGGATCCCGCGGGCCTTCGCTGCGGCCGCGTCGACGTAGTCCATCCCGACGCTGTAGCACAGGATCCCCGCGCACCCGCTGCCGAGACGGGCGATGTCGTCGGCGCGCAGGGGACTCGAGGTGAAGACCACGTCGGCGTCGGGCAGAGCCGCCGCAGCCTCCTCGGCCGTGTCAGGGACGAGCAGGCGGACGCCGAGCGGCTCGAGGATGCTCCGCTCGACGTCATAGTTCCAGCCCATCGAACGGATCGGCTCGGGGATGACGACCAGCGGGCCGTTGGCGAGGTTCATGGCAACCCTCCGTGCGAGCCTCGTCGGCGACGGCCGCGACGATGTCGTAGATTGTCGACAATCTACGACATCGTCGCGGCCGTCGCCGACGAGGCTCGCACGGAGG
>JANMBS010000467.1:0-5776 GCA_031360525.1 Thermomicrobiales bacterium | reverse complement strand
CGGGAACTGCGTCCGGATGAGCGTGTCGAGGGCGACTGCCACCTTCTTCGCGGCGACGAAGCAGCCGCGCAGGAGCATCGAGCGGCTCATATCCACCAGCAGCACCGTCGATGTCTGGGTCAGCTGCTCGGTCCGGTGGACCTCGAAGTCTGTCGCGCTGAGGTGGATCCGCCGGTCGCCCGTCGCGGCACGCGTCGCGGGGTCGTTCTCCTCGCGGGCCAGGGCGTTGAACAGCGTCCCGCGCAGGTCGAGGTGGAACGGGTCGCCGAACTCGTACGGCTTGGTCGCCTCGTCGCGCTCCCCTCCCCGGCCGCCACGATCGATGCGGTGGCCACCGAACGCGTCGCGCTGGAGCCGGGCGAACAGGTCGTCGAGGACCTTCTGGCCGATCTTGCGGCTTCCCCGCGGGGTGAGTTCCAACCGCTCCCCGTCGCGGGTCAGATACCCTGCCTCCTCGAGGCGCCGAGCGAGGGCGTCGAGGGCCTCGAGATCGCGCGCGGCGTCGTCACCGAGGAGGTCGCGCACCTCGTCGCGGTCGATCGCGGCCAGGTCGGCCGGCGATCCGACGTCGGACAGGGCATCGGCCAGCTGGTCCATCGCCTGGAGCCGGGTGATCTGCGCGAGCGCACCCTCGAGCCCGAGCGGCTCGTCGCCACCGAACGGCACCCGGTCGCCGAGCCCGCCGGGCAGCAGGAGGTCGAGATTCGAGGCGAGCTGGGCCAGGTCGACCAGGATCCGGTCGTCACGCAGCAGGGCCTCCATCATCGACTGGAGCTCGGCGCGCTGCTGCGGGCTCATCGAGCGCATCAGGGACTGCATCGCGGCCATCCGCTGGGCGAGCTGGTCGATGATGTCGTCGAAGGTGCGGGCGCCCGGGAAGAAGCCCCCGTGCTTGGCCAGGAACTCCGTGGCGTCGGGATCGCCGCCGCCGATGCGCTCGCGGATCAATTCGTTGAGGTCGCGCACCATCTCGCGGTTGGCGGCGAGGTCCTCCGGGCTCATCGTCCGGATCGCCTCCGACATCCCTTCCACGAACTGGTCGAGGACCTGACCCTGGAGCCGCTTCACCAGCTCGTCGAAGCGCTCGCGCGCGTTGGGCTCGAGGAAGTCGTAGTCCTGCAGGCCGCGGATCTTCTCGCCGACGTCCGGAGAGAGGCCGTCGAGCTGGTCGAGGCGGCGGGCGGCGATGTCGCGGAGCATGTTCCGGAGGTCGGGGTCGGCGGCGCCGTCGGGCTCGGGCGCTTCTCCGCCGTCGCTCCGTGACGCCTCGTCGAGCCGCCGTTCCACGCCGGCCCGTTCCGCCGCGACGATCTCGTCGAGTTCGCGTCGGATGTCGCCGAGGACGTCGTTGAGCTGGTAGCGCTCGAGCATCTGCTCGCGCCGCCGTTCGAGGCGGTCGACCAGGTCGCGCAGGCCGGCCATGTCGCCGCGCGTGGGGTCGCCGGTCCGCCAGCCGCGCTCCATCAATCGGCGGAGGGCCTCGGACAGGTCGCCCTCGGCCATGACGTCGTCGGCGAGCGCGCGCAGGATCTCGTCGGCGTCGAGGTCGGCGACCTCCTGGCTGCCGTCCCACGCCGAGTAGCGAGCCGCCCGGGCGAGCGCATCTGCGGCAGACTCGCCACGGGCCGCCGGCGGCCCAACCCCCTGGACCTCCGGCCCCAGATCCCGCGGATCCGGGGAGAAAGCGGTCACCGGTGGTAGACCGTCCCCCCGGGGATGCGGTCCTTGTTGAGGCGCCGGGCGAGGTGCAATCCCTCGAGCAGGAACTCGACCGCGGAGGCGACGACCGCCGGTTCCTCGGCACCGTCCGTGACGTCGTAGGCACCCAGCCGATCGACCGCCATCGACAGCCCGGGGACCTCGCGCATCCAGGCCACGTACTCGCGCGATGGCGTCCGGTCGCCGGTCTCGACCGTGAACCCCTCCTCGAATGCCTCCACGACGCCCTCGAGTTCGTCGACCGACACGCGCCGCGAGAAGGTCGTGTGGAGCGCCTTGGTGATGAGCCGCTCGACGATCCGGTCCTCGGGCGACTCGTCGCCGGCCGTCTCAAGCTCGACCTTGCCGACGGTTGACGCGACGACCGCGCCCAGATCCGACACGCGCGGCGCGCCGACCGGCTCGCCCAGGCGGACCGCCCGCTTGAGCGCTGCCGCCTCGAGCACCTCGGCATTCGCGACAGAGACCCGCACGCTCACGCCCGACCGCTGGCTGATCTCCGGGGAGCGGCGAGCCAGGTGGGTCAGCTCGGCGACGAGCTCCTCCATGAACGCGGGGACGACGACGGTGGGGGTTCCCTCCTCCGCCTCGAAGCGATGCTTCTCCTGACGAACGATGGCCATCTCGTGCTCGAGGGTGCGCGGGTAGTGGGTCCGGATCTGCGACCCGAGGCGGTCCTTGAGCGGCGTGATGATCCGGCCGCGCGAGGTGTAGTCCTCCGGGTTCGCCGAGGCGACCACGTACAGGTCGAGCGGCAGCCGGACGACGAAGCCTCGGATCTGGACGTCGCGTTCCTCGAGGATGTTGAGCAGCCCGACCTGGATCCGCTCGGCCAGGTCGGGGAGCTCGTTGATGGCCACGATCCCGCGGTTCGCCCGCGGGATGAGCCCATAGTGAAGTGTCAGCTCGTCGGACAGGTAGCGGCCCTCGGCGACCTTGATCGGATCGACCTCGCCGATCAGGTCGGCGATCGTGATGTCTGGGGTGGCGAGCTTCTCGGCATAGCGGCGATCGCGCGGCATCCAGTCGATGGCGGTCGCGTCGCCGTCGCGCTCGACGATCGCGCGGGCGGCCGGACTGACCGGCGCGGTCGGGTCGTCATTGAGCTCGCCGCCGGCGACGACCGGCAGCCATGGGTCGAGCAGCCCGACCAGCAGGCGCGCCAGCCGAGTCTTGGCCTGGCCACGCTCGCCGAGGAAGACGAGGTCGTGGCCGGCCAGGATCGCGTTCTCGATGGCCGGGACGACCGAATCCTCGTAGCCGACGACGCCTGGGAAGACCGGCGATCCCGCGGCGACTCGGGCCAGCAGGTTCGAGCGCAACTCGGCCTTGACCGTCCGCGAACGCCAGCCGGAGGCGCGCAACTCGGCAAGGGTGGTCGACCGGGGCGTGGCGTGTTCGATGGGATCCACGGTGTGCTCCCGCTGCAGTGGGCAGGCTCGGACCGCGAGCCTAAGCGTCGCTCCCCGGAGCGTCAACCGCAGGTGCCGGCAGGTAGGCGCGGATCGCGTCGCGGGCGGGTTGCGGCGCCGTGATGCCGCTCGCGACAAGGCGATCGAGGTGCTCCCGACGCCGATCGACCTCGATCTCGAAGTCGCCGGCGCGGCGACCGACACGCCGTGCCAGCTCTGGGATCACACCCCAACCGAAATGCTCGAAGGCGTCGGCCTCGGGGTTCCAGGTCGCGAGAACGGCCGGCCCGAGCCGTTGCACGTGGCTATGGACGTCACGCGCGACCGGTCGAACGTAATGGGCGGCCACGACCCGCCGCCGGCTATCGTCGAGCCGGCGCAGGACGAGCACGACCCCGAGGTGCGACAGCTCATCGTCGGCGAGACGGACCGGCGGCCGGCGCAGCCGATCGAAGACCTCGTCGAGCGAGTCAGCGTGGATGGTCGCGGCTAGCCCGTAACCGATCGATGCCGCCCGGACCGCGATCCGCGCCGCCTCACCCCAGGTGTAGGCGGGGGTGTGATCGGACAGCTCGAGGGCCAGCAGGACCGTTGTATCAGGGCGGACCGGGTCGGCGTCCGGCGACGCGTGGGCGGTCCCGGGCCAGCCGAGCTCCGACGCCTGCGGCAGCCATTCGAATGTCTCGTCCTCGCCGGCGAGTTCCACCACCCGGACGTCCGGTGGAAGGAAGTCGAGCAGCGCGCCGAGCATCGTCGACTTGCCGACGCCCTGGTCCTCGGCGGCGACGACGATGGGAACCCGGGCTTCGACGAGCAGCCACAGCTGCGCGGCCAGCTCGGCATCGAGGGTGCCGGAGCCGATCAGCTCGGCCACCGATCGCGGCTCCGGCGGGACCGGCCGAAATGCCCAGCGGCCGGGCGCGGGCGAACTGTCAGCCACGGAGGGAGCGTACGGGCGACGTCGGGCACGGTCAAACGGGGATGCGGAGGGGCGCTGGTGCGCTTGTGCAGGTCTCGCGGCCCCCGGTTCCGACGGGTGACCATGCGGGCGGCCCCTTGCTTGACCCACAAGATGCGTGCACGATCGCTGTGGGCGTCAATGACGAGGCATGAACCAATGGACGTACGCAGACTTGGAATCCTCCTGACGATCCCGTGCCTTGTCCTGGCTGCGTGCGCGACCGATACGATTGGCCCGTCGCCGACCGGTTCGACCGCGCCCGTTTCCACCTCCACACCTCTGTCGTCCGGCGTGGCGCTTCGGCCCGCTCCGAGTGATCTCGGTTGCGACTCGATAGGGGTCGACTACCAGCGCGTGACCTTTCACATCGACCCTGCTGCGGCCGACCCGGTCGTCGCAACGACCGATACGGGGGTCTCGCTGGTGACCTACTGGGCAGCCGGGCTCCAACTCGCCCCTGGCCCTGATCGGGTAGTGCGCGATCCCACCGGCAAGGCGGTGGTGTCGGATGGCGACGTGTGGGGGACCGACAAGCAACTCGCCGGATATTTCGCAT
This sequence comes from Thermomicrobiales bacterium, assembly GCA_031360525.1. Taxonomy (GTDB): domain Bacteria; phylum Chloroflexota; class Limnocylindria; order Limnocylindrales; family CSP1-4; genus SPCO01. The sequence goes on along the minus strand of JANMBS010000467.1, from coordinate 1,128 downwards.
GCTTTGGCACGACCTCGCTGTATGTGGTCTTGAGCCAGCCGGGATAGGAGGTCAGGCAACGGCTCGTCAAGTGCGCGGCGGCCAGGCAGCCTTCGCGCCGCCAAGTGACGGCCGACTGAGCCGGGGCGGATCAGGTCGACGATGGAACGTGCCTCGGGCGGGCTCGGGCGGAACGCCCATCGCCTGGGAGGAGGGCGAGATGTCGGCCACCCGCGGAGCGTGCGGGCCTGCTTCGCGGCGGTCAACGCGCGCGTGCCACCGGCCTTGACACTGCCTCCGGGAGCGACCAAGGTGAGGCGGATGGATGTGCCGGGGCCGTGAAGCGAGTCGATGGGCATGACCAGAGGGTCAGCACCCTCGTGTTCGTGAGCACGGTCGCCCTGATCGCATCTGCCTGCTCGAGCGGATCCCCATCGGCCTCAACGCTCGCAATGACAGTGACGCCGTCGCCCGCCTTGACCGCCACCGCGCCCCCGACCGGGGCGCCCGCGGCCAAACCGGTGCCGACCCTTTCGTCCACGACCGAGGACGCCACGGTGGCACCGTCGGGCGCCATCTCGTTGAAGTTGACCGAGGATGCCGGACCGCGTTTTCAGCCGGACCAGGCGACCTCCAAGGCGGGCAACGTCGTCATCTTCCTGGAAAACGTGCTGAACGTGGACGCGGGGCCGTTCGATCACAACATGGCGATCGGACCGAAGCTGCGCGTGCCTCTCGCCGCCAGCCAAGTCATCCGTTCGGAGAGATCGGCTGTCTTCACGGTCGAGGGCTTGACGCCCGGCACCTACACGTTCTGGTGCCAGGTCCAGGACCATGCGGCGAAAGGCATGGTCGGAACGCTGACGATCACGCCCTGAGATCGCACCCGGGCTCGTCGCCTCCCATAGCGCGTCGGCGACGCCCATGCACCGCCCCGACCACGTCATCCGTCGCGGGCCGGGCATCGTCGTCGTCCGGGTTGACATGCCTTTCCCCCGGCGCGTAAACTCCCGTCCGGCTCGCATGTCGCGCGCACAGATCTCGAAACGAGGAGGCGCCTCGATGATGACGAAGACGACCCTCCTCACCCGATGCGTTGCGCCCAACGGCGCCCCGGCATTCGGGAGATCTGTGCCCATCTCGAGCTAG
>JANMBS010000305.1:0-6376 GCA_031360525.1 Thermomicrobiales bacterium | reverse complement strand
CCGGTGAAGTGGTACGGCAGGCCGGTCGGGTTGAGGACCTCCCGCAGGCCGGCCTGGACGCGCCGGCCGGTGGCGTGGACGACATCCAGGGCGTCCGTGTCGCGGATGATCGACAGGGTCTTGACGGCCGCCCCGCCCTTGGCGAACCGGAACCCGGTCTTGACCTCGTCGAAGATCAGCAGGATCCCGAACTCCTCCGTGAGTGCCCGCATCTCCTGGTGGAAGCCGGGCTTGGGCATGATCCCCTGGGCGTTGCCGAGCACCGGCTCGACGATGATCGCCGCGATCTCCTCGCCACGAGACTCGAACAGGCGACGGAGCCGGTCGATGTTGTTGTAGCGCGCCGGGATCATGGTCGCGGCAACCGCATCCGGGATGCCGCGACCCCAGGCCAGACCGACCGGCGAGTCCGGATCGCCAAGGTCGGCCATGTTGTCCGGTGAGACGCTGATCAGGGCGTAGTCGTGGACGCCGTGGTACTGGCCCTCGAACTTCACGATCTTGTCGCGGCCGGTATAGGCGCGCGCGATCCGCATCGCATGCATCGTGGCCTCGGTTCCGGAAACGGTCATCCGGACCTTGTCCACCCAGCCGGTCAGCTCCTTGACCAGCTCCATCGCCTGGACCTCGTCCTCCGAGGTGAGCGAGAAGCTGACGCCCTTGCGCATCCGCTCGTTGACGTAGTCGTCGACCCGATCGTCGCCGTGGCCGAGGATGACCGGGCCGTAGCCCATCCGCAGGTCGACGTACTCGTTGCCATCGATATCCCAGACGTACCCGCCCTTGCCGCGATCGACGTAGATCGTGGCGTCGCCCCAGGCGCGGAAGTTCGAATCGGTCCCACCGGGGAGGGTCTGCGTCGCGCGCTTGTACATCGCGGTCTGGACCTCGCGCTGGAGCGCGGGTTTGCTGCGCGGCGCGGCGGGCTCAGTGGCCATGCGGGAAAACCTCTGTTCGGGTTGGCGGCTCGGGCCACGAGACGGTCGTTGCGTGTGGCGGAACGCGAGCGTGGCCATCGTGCCATACGCCCGTGAGCGCCGTCAACGCGATTCGCGTGCGAATGGGTCAGGCAGCCCACGAATCACGTGCTCATTGGCAACGGTTAGCGCGGGAAACGCGGGTCGTAGCCATGAGCTGGAGCGGGCGAAGCAGGCACGGCGGCCATGCCTGCGTTCTTGGTGGCAGGACAAATGCCCTTCAGGTGTGCCCGGACGATGCATCGACGCCCTATTGCCGGGGTCGAGACGCTGTGAATGGAGGTTGGGCGGCGGAGATCGAGCTCGACCGCCGATCGATTCTCGTCAACGGCCCCGAATCAAGCCCCTTCGAGCGTCCTGGTCGGACCCACGCAACGGTTTGTTCTCCTGGAAAGAACGATCGTCGGCTGAGTCGGCGGCCGGTCGGACCGGGGCGGCCAGCCAGTTCGGTAGCTCGCGACTGAGCGTCGCCAGCGGGAGCGATCCGTGACCCAGCACGGCATCGTGGAAGGCGCGCAGGTCGAACGCCGACCCGTCCCGCGCCGAGAGCTCGGTCCGCAGCCTCTCGATCTCGCGCTGGCCGATCTTGTAGGTCAGCGCCTGGCCCGGCCAGCAGATGTAGCGGTCGGTCTCGATGACGGCGTCGGTCTCCGACAGTCCAGCGACCTTGAGGAAGTCGATCGAGCGCTGGCGCGGCCAGCGCAGCGCATGCAGCCCCGTGTCGACGACCAGGCGGGCCGCTCGCCACGCCTGGGCATCGAGCATCCCGAAGCGCTCCCCCTCGTCGCGGAAGAGGCCCATCTCGTCGGCCAGCCGCTCGCTGTACAGACCCCAGCCCTCGACGTACGCCCCGCCGACCATCCGCGCGCCGAGACGGCGAAACGCGATGAGGTTTGGATTCTCCATCTCAAGGGTGATCTGGAAATGGTGGCCGGGGGCGGCCTCGTGATAGGTCGTCGTGGCCAGCTTGGTGTACTTGCGGCTGGGCAGGTCGTAGCCGTTGGCGTAGTAGATCCCCGGCCGTGAGCCGTCGGGCGCCGGCGGGTAGTAGTAGGCGAACGGCGCGTCCTTCTCCTTGTACTCCTCGACCGGTCGCACCTCGCATGGCGCCTTGGGCAGCACGCCGAAGAAGCGCGGCGCGATGACCATCGCCCGTTCGATGTCCTCGGTCGCCCGGGCGACGAGTTCGTCCTTGGTCTCCGGCTGGTTCTTCGGATCGGCGTCGATCGCAGCGCGGTAGGCAGCCGTGTCGTCCTCGAAGCCCGCCGCGCGGGCGATCACCCGGCGCTCGGCCTCGATCGACTCCAGCTCCTCGAGACCGGTCCGGTGGACCTCCTCCGGATCGAGATCAAGCGTCGTCCAGCTCCGGATCGCCGTCCGGTAGAGCTGCTCGCCATGGGGCGCGGACCACAGGCCCGGGTCCTCGCGGGTCGCTGACAGGTAGTCGCCGCGGAGTGCGTCGAGGAAGGCGAGGTCGGCCGGGTAGACGACGTCACGGACGATGTCGCGGACGCGTTCGCGGTCGGTGTCCGAGGCGACCTGGACCATCGACGGCACGATCGCCGACCCGATCGGGACCTCGAGCATCCGCTCGATCTGGGCGATCGTCCGCTCGGCAACGATCCGCGGTGCGGTGAGGCCGGAGGCCAGGCCGTCGCGCAGGATCTGCGCGTTGGCCGCCATGAAGGCGGGGTAGGCGTGGAGTCGGGCGATGAACGCCTCGAGCCGCTCGGGGGTGTCGGCCGGCTGGAATTGGGTCAGCTGCGGGAGAAGCTGCTGGGGGCCGCCCATCTGGTCGACGACGCGCAGCTGGTGGAGGGCCTGATCGTCCTCCTCGATGTGGAGTTCGGCGATGACCTTGAGCATGTCGCGGGTGATGCGGTCCTCGGTCGGGAGGCCGTCGGTGTCGATCGTGGTCGCCTCGGCGGCGGTGACCTCCATCAGGGCCCGGGCGCGCTCCCGCCCGGCGGGACCGGGATCCTCGAGTCGGTCGGCGTAGCGCTCGTCGCCGTAGAACGTCGCCGTCGTCGGGTTGATCGCGAGGACCGACTCCCAGAAGCGGTCGGCCAGCTCGTTGACGGGCGTCGAGGGTTCGGGTTCGGTCACGCGTGGGTCTCCCTGTGCAGCGCGCCGGGATCGTGGCGCTCGATGTGCCGCTGTTGACCGATAGCCTAGCGCGCGCGGTCACCCCACGCCGGAGGCGCCACCGAACATCGCCATCTGTTCGGCCGAGCGCTCGACCGCGGGATCCAGGCCGAGGTACGGCTCGAGGTCGGCAAGGTCGAGCGGGTCTCGGGCGAGAAAGGTCCGCAGATGATCCGACTTGACGATGTGCCACGTGCCGGCGTCGAGGGCGGCGCGCAGGAGCGGCGAGCGAGCGAGCTTGTAGCGGACCAGTTCGGCCCGTTCGGGGGCGATCACGAGGAAACGGATGAGCCCCTCGTCGGCCGGGATCCGAGCGTGCTTGCGGAGGAGCGGTTCGCCGAGCATCGCCGTCCATTCGACCTCGAACAGGAAGCCGACCTTGCCGCGGACGTACCAGATGCAATCGACCTCGGCGAGCTCCTCGGCGGCCGGACTGATGATGCCGAGATGGGCCCTGGTCTCCCCGTCGTCGAGCAGGCCACCGAGCAGCCCGCTGCCGACTCGCCGCGTCTGCTCTCGGCGACCGATCCAGACGCGCATCTTGAGCCGGTGGCCGGCCTGGGCGATGGTCGCCAGGAGGTCGGTGTGCTCCTGGCTGCGGCCGACCAGGTCGTCCATCGTGAGCAGGCGCTCGGGCGTGCTGGCCAGGCTGCGATAGCTCTCCAGGCAGGCCTGGACGAGACCGTGGTCGGGCATGTCGTGGCCGCTGAACAAGGAGGCGATGCGCTCGAAGAACGCGGACTCGGACAGCGGTCCGGCGGTCGACAGGAGACTGAAGACGGCCCATTCCACCCGGTCGGCGAGCGGCACCGCGGACGCCGCAAGGTCGTCGGGGTGCGCTAGCCACCAGCGGCCGGGTTCGATCTCGAGGACGCGTCGCTGGGTCGGACGGCCGAGCTCGTCGCGGATCAGGCCGACGAGCCGGTCGACGGGGTCGGGCGGGACATCGCGATCGGCGCTGGGCCGCCCGCGGACGGCCGGCGTGCGTTCGGGGGCCTCGGCGTCGGGAGCGGCGGCCGCGTCGGTCGCCGGTGACGGATCGGCCGGCGCCCCGCGGCCCTCGGCGGGCGCCTCGTCGCGTGTCGCGGTCGCCAGCCGGCGCAGCTGGCCGGCCCGGTCGAGACCGACCAGGATCTCGCCCAAAAGGCGCTCGAAGCGGGCGGGTTCTCCCCGCTCGCGCAATGTCTCGACCGCGACCTCGGTCACCGTCCGGGCGGCGTCCGCCGCCGAGAACGGCCGCTCGTCGAACCGCTCAGGCGCACCGAACAGGCGGGCCGAGGGGACCATGTCGGGGTCGCCCGCCCCGCCCGGGAGCGGCTCCAGGCCGACGTTGGCGCGCGTCCGGGCGCCCGGCGGCAAGCGAGCGCCCGGCGGCAGCATCTCGACGATGGCCGCCGCGTCGTCGTCGGCGTCGGCCAGCCGCGCGCTGATCAGCCGATAACCCGCGGTCGCCCCACCCAGCACGGCCGCGACGATCGCCTCCGGTCCGGCCTCCACGATCTGGATGACACGCCCATCGGCGGCCATTGACCCTTCGACCGCTTCGAGGGCGCGGGCCAGCGCAGTCGTCTGCCAGCTCCACGGGATGCGGAGCGAGCCACCGGCCAGCGGGTCGAGGGGCAGGAGCGCCGCCGCCTCGCGACCCAGCACCCAGCACGTGCCGTGGTAGGCGGCACCCAGCCGGTCGAGGCTCGGGCGCAACGGCGGCTGGCCGACCACGAGCCGGATCCGTGGCGTCGGAGCGGTCCGACCATTTGCGTTCGGGTCGTCGCCCTGCGCGACGGTGCCGGCAGGGCCGCTCAGGGCGATCACCGTGGTCGCCGACCCCTCGCCGAGGCTGCGCAGGTCTTCGCCAAGCCGGGCCTGTATCGGGCCTGCGCTCCCGGCATCGAGGCGCTGGACGAAGCCACGGACCATCCGGAAAGCGTCCTCGAAGGCCAGCCACGGATTGCGTTCACGGAACGCGATCCCGGCCTGCGGCCGGACATGGCCGGACGACACGCGCAGGGCTGCCGTTCGCCCGGGCAGGGTCGCCAGGCGGCTGGCCGGCAGGATCGCGTGGAGGAGTGCCAGGCGAAGCGCGGCAAGGACCGGGGCCTCGCGGAGGTCGCCCTCGATCCGCTCGAGGATGGCCCCGAGTCCGACCAATTGCCGCCCCGTGTGGAGGTCGAGCAGTTCGTCCGGCAGCCCCTCCGCTCCGGGCACGATCGGGAACCGGGCGAGAAGGCTGGCGCGCATCGCCGCGGCCCCGACGTCGGCCGTGGCTCGACGCAGGTCGTCGGCGTCGAGCGGCGCCTGGCGCTGCTCGGACCCACCGCGCTGGTCGCGGCACACCGCGCAGCGGTAGTGTCGGGTGACCGGTCTGGCGCGCCCGGCGATCCCCGCGTCGTCATCGACCGACCAGGCGACCTCGTCGACGACGAGCGTCCGGCTGCAGGTCGCGCAGCGCGTTGCGAAGAGATCGCCGATCGAGACCTTGAGGCTCGATGTGCCGCGCGGCGAGGCGGCCATCCCCTGGAACGCGGCATCGAGATGGCGGACGTCCGGCGGCCGCAGCACGACCTCGGCCAGCATCCGCGAGAGAGGGCCCGACTCGAGCGAGACCGTCAGGCGCTGCCGGTCGACAGCCGCTCGGGCGACCCAGCCGCCACGCCCGAACAGGTCCGCGACGACGTCGCCGGGGCCCGTGTGTTGCTCGATCCGGGCGGCCACCACCGACGAGGGCGGCGCGGGCGAGATGCGGTCGAAGACCGGAAGCGAGAAGCCCGGCCGGGCATCGAGGGGTCCACGTCCGGTCATCAGGCAGATGCTAGCCGACGGGCGGAGGGGGGCGGCGGTCCGGCCTGGCGGCCCGCCCCTGGCGACTACGGCTCGTCGAGCTCGTCGGGCTCGTCCTCGAAGGCCTCGTCGGTCGTCGACTCGGGCGGCAGCACGCGGTCGAGATCCTCGATCTCGTCGTCCTCCTCGTCGTCCTCGAGATCATCTTCGAGATCCATCTCCTCGCGAACGAGCGTGCCCTTGGTGTACGGGCGCAGGTCCGTCGACTTGGCCGCAGTCGGGAAGCTGACCTTCCCGTAGTTGGCCGGGTCCTGGAAGATCTCGCGCAGGATGATCCGGACGTCCTTGTCGCCGAGCGATGTCACGCCGGCCGCGTACTTGTTGCCGTCCGCGATCAGCTTGAGCAGCCGGGCAGCGACGCGCGGCTCGACGACGCCGATCCGGACCCCGTTGCTGTGGGCGATCAGCCTGTTGCC
>JANMBS010000284.1:0-11286 GCA_031360525.1 Thermomicrobiales bacterium | reverse complement strand
GCCCCTCTACGCCCTGCGAGACCGCTACGGTGTCGAGATCGCCTTCGTCGACGCCGGCGACGACGGTGACGACGACCGGACGCTCGCCGCGTTCGACGCCGCTATCACGCCCGACACTCGGCTGATCTCGATCTCCCACGTCCTGTGGACGACCGGGGCGGTCATGCCGGTCGCCCGGATCGCGGCGGTCGCCCACGATCGGGGCGCGATCGTCGTCGTCGACGGGGCGCAGGCCGCCGGCGCCATCCCGTTCCGTTTCGAGGGCCTCGGGGCCGACCTGTACGCCGTCTCCGCCCAGAAATGGCTGCTCGGCCCGGAGGGGATGGGCGCCCTCGTCGCGACGCGCTCATCGATCGAGCGCCTCATCCCCGCCCTGGGCGGCTATTTCAGCTTCGAGCACGCGGACAGTACCGGCGACGCCATCTGGTGGCCCGATGGCCGGCGTTTCGAATCGAGCGGCTACCACCGTCCGTCGGTCGTCGGGATGGCGCGCTCGATCGGCTGGCTGTCGATGTACGTCGGGCTCGACTTCGTGCACCGGCGTGGGATGGCACTGGCCGCCGGGGTCGCCGCCCGCCTGGCGGCGATCCCGGGCGTGACGGTCCTCACCCCGGCCCACGCGATGGCCACGCTGGTCACCTTCCGGATCGCCGGCTGGCCGGCCCAACTCGCGCTTGACGAGCTGGGGTCGCGTGTCTTCGCCATCGCACGGACGATCTCCGGCCTCGACGCGCTGCGGATCAGCGTCGGCTTCTTCAATTCCGAGGAGGAACTGGAACGCCTGGCCGAGGCGGTGGCGCTGCTCGCTGCCAACACGCCCGAGACGCTGCCCCCGCGTCGGGTCCTCGCCATCCTGGGCGACGGATGATCGACCGGCCCGATCGAACGGCGCTCCCCGCCCGTCGCTCCTGGGCGGAGGTGCGCTGGCGCCAGTTCCGCCGCGCGCCGCGCCCGGTCGTCCGGGCCGTGGCCGCGAGTCTGAGCGTGGCGATCGTGCTGTCCGTCGCGTATCTCGCCTACGACGTCGCGCTCGGTCGTGGCGCAGACCTGCCGGGCGGAGATCTGCGGACGTTGGCCGTCACGGTCTACGTCGTGCTCGTGCTGGCGCTCGGTGCGGTCATCACCTACCTCGTCGTCCCCCAGCCGACCGGATCCGGGTCGGCCGTCCGGCGCAGCCGCTGGAGCGCCGCGCTCGGCTTCTTCGCCGCCGTACCGATCGCGTACCTCGTCCTGGTGGTCGCGGTCCAGGTCGTCCGCCCCTGGATCGGTTGACAAAACGCACCGGTGCGTGCCCTATCCGTGTCAGGCGAGTAGCCCATCCGTACCGATACGCTGTAACCTCCGAGGGCACATCTTCTTTGTGTCCCGGGTGTCCGGACGTACTCATCAGCCTCACTCGAGGAAATCGCGCGTGTCGATCGACGAACAACACGTCGCCATGCCCAAGCTCTCCGGCGCGCCGGCCTATGCCCGGCCACCGATCGCCGTCGAGACTGTGGCCCGACCCTTCGATCCGGACGAACTGCCGATCGAGGCCGACCTGACCGACGAGGAACGCGAGTTCAAGGCCACGCTCCCGGCCCGAGCTTTCGCTCCGGGCGGCGTCACCCTCGGCTACTCCGCCGGGTCGCAGTCGACCACCAGCACCGGTCTCCGGCCCCGCGCCTTCAGCCTCCGCGGTCTCGCCAGCAAGATCATCCCTCGCTGAAAGACGGAGCGTCCACCCGAGCGGGTGTAGCATCGGTCGGCGGGGGAGTAGCTCAATCGGTCAGAGCGGCGGGCTTATATCCCGCTGGTTCCAGGTTCGAGTCCTGGCTCCCCTACCAATCGCATCCGGCCGTCAGCCGCGCCGTGGTGCCTGTGAAGCCCCGGTCTCGCGGATCCGTGTCAGCAGGCGGTGACGGCGTCCCGCGCTGAAGCTGCGCTGGCGGGGAAGAGCCGCGAGCCAGGCCGGGATCTGATCGTCCCTGATGACCGCGCACAGCGGAGAGCGCGGGATCGTCGTGTCCGGCGTGACCAGGGCGGCATATACGCGGACCACGAAGTCAAGGTCGCCGTGGGTCAGCCAGAAGCGGACGCGTTCCGCGTCGCGTGCGATCGCATCGAGCGGAGCCTGCGCGGGGACCCAGCCGTCGCGCGTGTGCGCCTCCCATCCCTGGCCTGCCTGACGCAGCCGGTCGCGGCCTTCCATGTCGTGGACGATCGCAACGCCGAACGGTCCGATCACCAGCTCCGGGATCGGTCGGCCATCGCTGGCGACGACAGCGGCCGCCACCACGATGTCCTCGGGAAGCCTGCCGATCACGCGCATGACCGGCGAGCGACCGGCGGCTCGCTGGCGGACGGAGGCGACCGTGGCCGCCAGACGGTTCGTGCCGGAGACGAGCAGGGCGGCGCCGGCCGCAAGAGAGAGCGCCCACACGAGCATCGCCGACGTGACATGGCTGGACCCGGTCGTGCTGTCCGGCATGAGCCGGTCGACCAGTGGCGTCTCGATGACCAGGAAGGCGAGGCCGAGGCCGACCGCGACCAGACAGGATCCCGCGAGCGTCCCCCAGACCAGTCGACCGACGTGTCCATCGGGTCCGGAGCGGGGGATCGACTGCATGGGACAAGCCTGCGGCCCGCCGCTTCCGGTCGCCATGACCAGAACGGGTCATCGTCGAGCGGCGGTGGGCCCATCCGCCCGTCCGGACCCCACCAGACCCGCCAGAGAGCGGTGGCAGGCCGCACCGCTACTCCCGTGGTCCCCCTGGCCGGCTGGCTGGACCCGGACCCCCGTACCATTGCTCACCGACCTCTCGGCAGACATCCTCGACCTGGTACCGGGCCTCTGCTCCGGGCCGGGAGGCTGAGCTTGCTCGTCGAGGAACATCGCAATAGGGCGCACGTCGTGCGGTCATGGCTCGCGGCTGCGGCCGTGGCCATGCTGCTGCTCGTCCTGTTCGCAGCCCCGATCGACGCGGCGACGGGCATCCCCAAACTGTCCGGCGCCATCGTCGCGCCACGGGCCGGGACCCCCGCGTCCACGGTCGTCATCACCGTCACCTACACGAGCGACAAGGGATGGGCCGCGCAGCTCGTCACCGCGCGGGTCGGGACCGACGACAAGACCATGACCCGCCTGCCCGGCGGCGAGTGGCGCGAGGGCGTCGCCTTCCGCTGGTCCGGCAAGCTCCCGGTCGGGACCCACGCCGTCGTCATCTCGGCGCGCTCGAGCCACCGAGGGGACGCCACCCTCGGCGCCGGCACGGTCACGATCTCGCGGGCCACGCCCAAGGCGACACCCAAACCCGAACCCAAGGCCACCCCCCGACCGACGGCGACCCCGACAGAGAGGCCCACCGCAGGTCCGACCGCGAAGCCGAAGCCGACCGCAGGACCGACCGCCGCACCGACCGCCGGCGCGCTCGTCGCTCCGACGCCGACACCGCTCGTCGTTCCGACCGTGACCCCCGATCCGACCCCGACGCCCACGCCGCTCCCGACCGCGACGCCGAGCGCTTTCCCGCTCACCGCGCTCGTCGGCGGCACCGGTGGCCCGATCTCGCCCGGATCGGCAGGCACGACCGGTCCGATCGGTGGCGTGGGCCAGCCGTCGGTGGGCCGGGGCCCGCTGGCGACCTTCCTGGCGATTGCCGGGTTCCATGGCGGGACCTTCACCGGCTATCCGCTCGTCCCGACCCTCGTGACCACGACCGGCGCGGTTGCGATGGGGATGGCCTTCGGGCTGTTCGGGCGGAGGCGCCGCGATGACGAAAGCGACGACGCGCTCTCCACAGCGTCGGCCAGCGGGGTCGGATTCACGCAGCACGACGGAGCGCTCGCGATCGGACGTGTGGATGGCCTCCCCGGTGCCTCGCTCGATGAGGATGACACCGAAGCGCTCATGCCGCGCTGGCGTCGCCCCTCCCTCATCCAGGCACGCAAGGCCGACCCGATCCGCGACAACGCGCCGGCGCCACGCCTGACCTTCGACCAGGGACTGGTCGGCCCGCTCGACGACGGTCGCGAGCGAAAGGTCGTCCGCTACCGCGTCGTGCGCCTGCTCGATTCGCCGGACGAGTTGCGCGGGGAGGAGATCGGCTATCTCGACCAGGGAGACGAGGTCCAGTTGCTCGAGAAGTACGGCGCCTACTGGCTGGTCCTCAGCCCCGACGGCCAGCAAGGCTGGCTCCATAAGATGACGCTCGGCGACGTGTACGAGGACGACGCTCCGCCGCCCGAGGGCCCGGTCGCTACCATGCCGATCGCGGCCGAGAGCTGGACGATGGGCGAGGCCGACATCGACGGCGACGTCTTCGAAGCCTACCTCGAGTCGCGCCGCCGCCGCGGAGCCTGACGGACCGGTTCGTGACGCAGCACCAGGATGTGCTGGTGGACGATGTTCGGGACGAACGCGTGCGGGTAGCCGTACGGTCGCAGTCGGGTCCCCGCCTGATACCAGATGAGATCGCCCTTCGGCACCAGCCCGACCGCCGCGGCCCGTGCCGCCAGGTCGGACCCGGTGAACACGTAGCGGCCGTCCTGGTACGCGTCGCGGACGATGACCACCGCGTAGCGACCCTCGCGCAGGACCCGCCGGAGCTCCCCGAAGATCACCCCCATCCGCTCGAGGAAGGCGGGGTAGTCCACCGCATTCGCCAGGTCGTCGGGTGACTCGGTGACCATCGCGTAGTCGGTGCGGCGGTTGGCGTGGGTCTCGGCCAGCGCTCCACCGGCCATCGTCATCGGCAACTGCAGGTTGTACGGCGGGTCCGTGGCGACGAGATCGACCGACCCGGTCTCCAGCGTCGGCAGGACCACGGCAGCGTCACCGACGCGCAGCTCGACCCCGGACGGGTCGAACGGGCGCTGGCCTCCCGGGTCCGCCGTGCCGAGGTCGGCGAGCTGCGGCCCGGTGCCGTCGCGCTCGGCTGACAGGTCGCGCACGACATCCGCGTAGACCGCTGCCCAGCGCGGCTCGAGCTCGATCCCGAGTGCGCGCCGGGGCCCGCGGGCGATCGCCGCGCCGAGCAGCGTGCCGCCGACGCCGGCGAACGGATCGAGGACGAACTCGCCGGTCTGGCTGAAGAACTCGATCAGGCGGGCCATCAGACGGGGCGGCTTGTTCGCCCCGTGGACCCGCCGCGCGGCATGGCCGAGTTCGGACGGGTAGGCGGTCGTCAGGAGCGACTTGGTGAAGTACAGCCACTCCTCGCCGGGCAGCTCGTTGAGCGTGTTGGCTGGATGGGGCGGGCGGCGACCGTCGGTCATCCCGGCCAGCCTAGCCGACGCCGCCAGTCGGGACGTGATCGGACGACGACGCCCGGACCGTAGAATGCGGCATGCCTGTCAGCTACACGAGCGCGCGCTTCGTGGGACGCGAGGTGGCATTTGCCCGCCTCGCCGAGCGTCTCGACGACGCCGCGCACGGGATGACCCGGACGATGCTGATCGGCGGGACAGCGGGCGTCGGGATCACGCGGTTCCTCGACGAGGCCATCGAGCGGATGCGCGTGCTGCGCGAGCCGATGACCGTCTTGCGGGCCGCTGCCTGGCCGGCCAGCGCCGACGAGCCCTACGGTCCCATCGTGCGGGCGATCGGCCCGGCCCTGCGCGGCCTGCCGGCGGACGTCCTCGCGGGTCTGCTCGGTCCCGCCACGTCCGAGGTCATCCGGCTACTCCCCGACCTCTCGCCGCGGCTGGCCGAGATCGGCGCCCCGATCGACGGAGGCGGCCCGACAGCCCCGGAGCGTCGCCAGGCGCGGACCCTCGAGGGGATCCTCGGTCTTCTCGGCCGGCTCGGCGAGCAGCATCCGGTCGTCCTCGTCATCGAGGACGTCCATCTCGCAGATGCCGCGACCCGCGCGCTCATGACGTTCCTGGCCCGGATCTCGCGCGAACAGCGCCTGGCGATCATCGGCACCCACCAGCCCGACGTCGTCGGTCGCGACGATCCATGGACCGGCGACCTGGACGCGATCGCGGCCGGTCCGCGCCCACCCGATCGACTCACGCTCCCGCCGCTCGATCGCGACGAGCTGGCAGCGTTGATCGAGGGCATCGAGGGCGAGCGAGCGTCGGCCAGCCTGCTCCTGCTCGTGGCCGAACGATCGGGCGGTCTGCCCCTCGTCGCCGAGCAACTGCTGGCCGCCCGACGCGAGCTGCCGAGCGCGTCCCTGACCGGCTCGTTCGACGAACTGGTGATCGCTCGCCTCGCCATCCGCTCGCAGGAGTGCCGTCGGGTGCTGCGCCTGTTGTCGCTGGCCGACCGTCCGCTCGGGTCGGACCAGCTGGCGGCGGTCGCCGCGGCGTTCGAGGTCGACACCAGCCGGTCGGCGCCACGCTCTGTGACCGGGCCGCGGGCAGGCGACGGCGTGCTCGACGCCGACCTATGGGCCGGTCGCAGCGAGGCACTGACCAATGGGTTCCTGGTCAAGACGGGCGACACCATCGCGTTCCGGCACGCGTCGATCGGCCGCGCCGTGGCGCGCGACCTCCTGCCGATCGCCCGGACGCGCTATCACACGGCGCTGGCGGGCAGCCTGGGCGGACCGCCGTCGGCCGTCGCCTGGCACTGGCTGGTCGGCCACGAGCCGCAGCGGGCCCGGACCGCCGCGATCGAGGCTGCCGCGTTCGCGGGCGCACGTCACGCCGCGGCCGACGAGCTTGCTTCGCTCGAGCTGGCACTCTCGCTCCCGGAGGGTCCGTCACCGGGCGTGTCGGCCCGGCGACGGGCGGCGAGCGCTTCGGACCGGGTCGACCTCCAGGTCCGTGCCTCCGAGGCGGCCTTTGCGGTCGGCCAGATGTCGCGCGCGACGGCGTATCTCGAATCGGCGATCGGTGGTCTCGATGCGCGGCGCGACCGTGTGCCGCTCGGGCTGCTTCACGAACGGCTGGCCCACATCCGCCGGGCGGCGGGGGATCCGGCCGGGGCGATGCTCGCCGCCCGAAGGGCGGTCGAACTCGTCCCGCGCGAGCCGAGCCCCGAACGCGCCACGGTCCTTGCCGCGCTCGCCCAGCTGAAGATGCTCGACGGCATCTTCTCCGAGGCGCAGCGCCTGGCCCGCGATGCGATCAAGGTCGCGCGCGCGTGCGACCCCGTCGCCCGCGCCCAGGAGATCCACGCGATGACGACCCTCGCGGTCGCCCTGGCGTGGGGAAAGGACCCGGCAGCCTCGATCGAGCTCCTGCGCGAGGCCGAGGCCGCCGCTCGCGAGCTGGACGACCCCGACGCGCTCTTCCGCATCCGGGCCAACCTGACGACCGTCCTCGACCTCGTTAGCCGGCGGACGGAGGCCGTCGAGGTCGCCTATGAGGGCATCGAGGACGCCCGGCGTGCCGGCCTCGAGGCTGTCTATGGCAATTTCCTGGCTGGCAATGTCGCGGACACCCTGTTCCTGATCGGTCGCTGGCCGGAGGCTCGCGCAGTCAGCGAACGAGCGATGAGCTGGCTGCCGGTCGGGGTGGTCTACCTGGCCTGCGTGCTCCAGCTGGCGATCGTCGAGATCGAGATGGACGCAGGCGAGAACGCCTCCCGGCTGCTGGGTCAGACGATCCTCGAGTTCGACGCGGTCCGGGAGCCACAACTGGCCGGCCCCTACTACATCGCCACTGCCTCGTTCGCGCTGTGGCGCGGCGACGCCGCCGACGCCAGCCGGTCGGTCGACCGCGGCTGGGCTGCCGTGCGGGCCACCGAGGAGTGGCTTTTGGTCGCACGGATGGCCTCCATGGTCGCCCAGGTCGACGCGGCGATCTCGGTCGAGGCTCGCCAGAACCGACAGCTCCCGCCGCTGGCCGCGGCCCGCCAGCGCACGAAGCAGGTGGTCGAGGAATCGGCCGGGCTGGTGCGAGCGGCGGGTGCCCCGCCGACGGCCGGCTCGCGCCAGGTCGCCGAGGCGTCACTGGCCACGGCGCGGGCGTACCAGCGTCGACTCGAGGGCGAGGACAGCGGCCCCATCTGGCGTCACGTCGCAGAGGGATGGGCCGCGCTGGACGCCCCGTACGACGTGGCGCTGGCGCGCTGGCGCCAGGCCGAGGCGACCCTGGCATCGGCGAGCCGGTCGGGCCGGGCCCACGCGCAGGCCCCCCTGCTCGAGGCCGTCGAGCTCGGTCTGCGGCTCGGGGCCAAGCCGCTCCTGCGCGAGTTACGAGAACTGGCCGGCCGGGCCCGGATCACGCTGCCGCCCGAGGTGGACGCCGCGCTCGATGGGGAAACGTCCGCTTCCGCGGACGCCTTGACCGCGCCGCCGGTCGAGGGGATGGGCCTCGTGACGACCGTCGGTCCGCGCGTTCAGCGAAACGGTCGCTCCGACCTCGTCCGCGCGATCGCTGGCGATCCGCCCAGCCCGTCCAGGCGTCCGGACACGTTCGGGCTGAGCGGTCGTGAGCGCGAGGTCCTCGGGCTCGTCGCCCAGGGCCGCACCAACCGCGAGATCGGGGAGCGGCTGTTCATCAGCCAGAAGACGGTCGGCGTCCACGTCGGGAACATCCTCGCGAAGCTCGAGGTCTCCGGTCGGGTGGAGGCCGCCACGGTCGCGATCAGGCTGGGCCTGACCGAGCGAAACTGATCGGGAGATCCCTGCCCGGACGCCGCGAGACCCGGAGGGAGGTCTCCGGGTCTCGATCGGGTCGCGGATCACCTGGCCGGGTGGGCCCCGGCGAGATGGCGAAGTGTCTGGGTCAGGTGACTACCACTTCAGCCCGGCCGCGAGGGTCAGCGCGATCGCGACCAGCGAGCCAAGGGTGAGGATCGAGCGGCGGGTTCGGCGGGCGATGTCATTCGTCATGGTCAAGACTCCGGATTGGGCTAGACGGACCACCTCCCACGTGAAGGTGGAGGGCGAGCCTAGGGGAGCCTCCGATGCGGAACAACCGGCCCGATGGTACTGGCGCCGGGTGACCCGCAGGTACCCCCACCCACCCGCACGCCACCTGACCGCCCCGCACGAGACCTCGCGACAGGAGATGGGTCGGCGCGGTAGATTCCATCCGCTGCACCCGACGCGGCCATCCCCGACCACGAGGTCCCGACACCCATGCGTTTCGCGCGCTTCCTGACGATCGCCCTGCTATCCGTCGCCTTCGTTGCCGGCTGCACCGACGCCAGTGCCGGCTGGACCTACCTCCCTGCCCCGTCGATCACCCCGCCGCCGAGCGGCGCAGCGTCGGCCGCGGCGAGCGGCCCGGCCGGATCGGCGAACCCGAACCTGGTCATGATCAGCGCGTTCGGGGTGAAGTTCGAGCAGACGACCGTGACGGCCCCGGCCAAGACGCCGTTCCAGGTCCAGTTCGAGAACAAGGACCCGGGAACGCCACACAACGTGGCGCTCCATCTGGGTGACGCGAAGGGCGCCGAGGTGTTCAAGGGAGCGGTCTTCAGCGGCGTTGCCACGCGGGTCTACGACGTCCCCGCCCTCGATGCGGGCTCCTACGCTTTCGTCTGCACGGTGCACCCGACGATGACCGGGACGCTCACCGTCAAGTGACCGGGTAGCGCCCCGATGACCGCGCCCGGCGAGCAGCTCTGCTACGTCGACGCCTACGCCCGGACCGCCGAGGCGAGGGTCGCGGCCGTCGAAGAGGGCGACACCACCGTGGTGGTCCTCGATCGCACCGCCTTCTACCCGGGCGGCGGCGGCCAGCCATCGGATCGCGGCCTCATCAGGCGGGCCGCCGACGGTCGGTCGTGGACGGTCCGTGGCGCGCGCAGGTCCGCCGGCGAGATCGCCCACGAGCTGGAGCCCGACGGGAACGACCCGCCGGCGGTCGGCGACCTCGTCCAGGTGGACCTTGACTGGGCGCGCCGCCATGCGTTGATGCGGACGCACACCGCGCTCCACGCCCTGTGCGGCGTCGTGTGGCGGGACTACGGCGCGCAGGTGACCGGCGGGAACATGGAACCCGGGTCGGGTCGGATGGACTTCGAATTCGAGCGGATGTCGGGCGACCTCGTGGACACGATCGAGGCGACCGTCAACGCCGAGCTGGCGGCCGCCCGCGATGTCCGGGTCGCGATCCTGCCGCGGGCCGAGGCATTCGCCATCCCCGACCTCATCCGGACCAAGATCAACCTGCTCCCCGACGGCATCGAGGAGATCCGGACGATCGAGATCGTCGGGCTCGACCTGCAGGCCGACGGCGGCACCCATGTCGCCAACACGCGCGAGGTCGGCGGCATCCGCGTCACGGGCTACGAATCGAAGGGTCGCATCAACAAGCGCATCCGGATCGAGCTCGTCGACCCCATCGCGTCCACCGACGGCGAGGCCGCCGGCTGAGCCCGCCGCCGGCCGCCTGGGTGTGGCACGATCGGCCGGATGCGTAGAGTCCCGGTCCCGACACCGACCCTCGCCGGCCCGATCGCCCGGCGCGTGCTGTGGCACATCCGGCGGGTCTCCGGCCAGCTCGATCGCCACTTCTTCATGTCGGTGCTCCAGGGCATCGTCATCGTCGTCGCCTCCGGTGCCGTCATCGTCACGCTCCTCGAAAAGCCCCTGACCTTGGACTCCTTCTTCGACTCGTTCAACTGGGGCGTCGCGACCGTCCTCGGTTCGGGCGACACGAGCTACGTGACGTCGCCGGGCGGGCGCCTCATCAGCTGGCTGCTTATCCTGTTCGGTGTCGCGGTCCTGGCCATCATGACCGGCGCCCTGGTCGCGATGGTCATCGATTTCCTGCTCAAGGAGGGCCAGGGTTTGGGTAAAGCGGGCCACAAGGAACACATCATCGTGTGCGGCTGGAACAGCACCGCCCGCGACCTGATCGACGAGCTCAAGGGCGATGATTACCCGCAGAAGGTGGTGGTCCTCGCGGACCTGGACAAGAACCCGGCCGGCTCAGGCGTCTACTTCGTTCGCGGCGACGCCACCAACGCCGACGATCTCGAGCGTGCCGGCATCCAGGATGCCTCGGCGGCGCTGGTCTTCCCGGTCGACGGCTCTGACGAAGCCGACATGCACTCGATCCTCGCCTTGATGGCCATCGAGTCGGTCGCGCCGCAGGTCCGGACCGTCGCCGAGGTCAACAACCCCAAGCACGAACCGCACTTCATCCGCGCCGACGTCGACGAACTGCTGGTCACGTCCAAGGTCGCCTCGCGGCTGCTGGCACGGTCCGCCCTGTATCCGGGCCTGTCCGGGATCATCACCGACATCGTGTCAGGCGGAGAGGGTTCGGAGCTCTACCGGATCACGCTCCCGGACGAGTACATCGGGCAATCCATCGACACCGTCGCCGCGCTCCTGCGCCGGGACCACAAGGCGACGCTGCTGTCGGTCAACCGCGGCGGCCGAGCCTTCGTAA
>JANMBS010000279.1:0-1541 GCA_031360525.1 Thermomicrobiales bacterium | reverse complement strand
CCTCGGTGGCTGGATGGCCTGCACGTTCATGGATCCGTCGGACGGCTTCGGCATTCGGGGCTTCCGAGACGCACCACACCATGCCGGACTCCGGGTCGCCCCATGCGCGCTGGAAGTCAACTCCCTCCTCGCCCTGGATATCGAGGTCGGCCTGATGGGCAGCCTGGAGTGCTTCGGGGGTAATGCCATGCATCCCGTGGTGGACGTCCATGAACTTCGCCATTTTCAGCCTCCTCATTCGATACGGCGGCGGGGGCTGAATGATAACGCTCGCGACGACTCGGACCTAAGCGCTCGCGACCGTTACGGTTAGCGCCGCTCCCCGGCACGCGTGGTCGCAGCCCGGTATTGGGCCTGTGCATCGACCTCGCTGATCTCGGACATCGCCTCCTCGGTCTGGGCCTCCGCAAGATCGGCTCGGGTCGAAAGCACAACGATCTTCGATGCAGCCGCCGTCTTTGCCGCGGACGTCTCGGCCAAAGCCATCGAGGCGAGCGCGGCCTTGGCGGCTTCAGCCGTCGCGGCGGCGGCCTGTGCGGCCTCTGTTGCCGCCGCGGCAGCGGCTTCAGCGGCAATCCGCCCGCGCCGGGCGACAGCGACGAGGCGTTCGGCCGCTCGCCACTGCTGAAGGGCTTCGGCCGTCGAGAGGGACTCTGAGTCCGCACTTTCCGCCTGGTCGTTGGTCGGCAAAGGATCCTCCCAAGGGCGTCTGCGTGGTTTGGGCCTGTGAGTCTGTGCTGCCACGGGAATTCCGGCAACAGCTCTCCGGCGTTCCTGAACGGTACGATCAGGTCGGCCAGAGCCGCGAAGTATGGAAGCCGGCGATCGGGTAGTGCGCCCGAGCCTGGTAGCGCATCGTGACTTCGTGACCGTCCCGTGCGAGCAGTCGATATTCGCCGTCCTGCCGGCCGTCGTTCAGGAACTGGTCGAAGGTTGACGCTGTCCCCGGGGCGAGGTCTGGAGCGGCGATATCCTCGATCCTGCGCCCGAGCAGATCGGCTGGTTCGTAGTCGAGGGCGGCCTTGATGCCGCCTCCGACGGCCACGAAGGCATGGCCCCCGTCGGCGACCAGGACGAACGAATCGTGTTCCAGGCCGGTGAGTTCCTGGTAGCGGAGCCACGCGGCGATGACCTCGATCGCGGCGCCTCGTGATTCCGTGTCACCCGAAGGAATCAATTCCCAGCGGCGCTCGGCTGCGCGCCAGGCGTCGAGCGCCTCGGCAATGTTCCTAGTGGGCAAGATGGCTCCGATCCAGCATGGACTCTCGGGCCGACATGATGTGCTTTTTTCCATGCGTCGTCGCGTGTACGCTATGTCGGGCTTCGAGGGCACAAGCCCCAGAACAGAAAAGGAGTCCAGTATGGGAATCATCTCCTGGCTCGTCGTCGGAGCGATCGCTGGCTACCTGGCGGGGTTCCTCGTCAAGGGTGACGAAGGTCTTGGTGTCATCGGCCACATCGTGCTCGGGATCGTCGGCGGGCTCGTCGGCGGCTTCCTTGCGGGCCTCCTCACCGGCGACAAGGACTACACGACTGGCATC
>JANMBS010000252.1:0-3455 GCA_031360525.1 Thermomicrobiales bacterium | reverse complement strand
CTACGACAAGGCGGCGGCGAAACTGGTCGCGATGTTCCAGGCGAACTTCGCCGGCTACGCCGACGAAGTCGACGCGGGTATCGCCGCGGCCGGCCCGCGCAGGACCGACTGACCGTCGGACGGCGCCGAACGCCGCCCCGCTCGAGGCCGGGCCGGCGTGGGCCCGTCGGACGGACGGACCGCTACGAAGCTTGGGCTGCGTCGCCGGACCGGGTGAGGGTCACGACGACGTCCGCGCGCACCCGGTAGCCCGTAGTGTCCGGTCAGCACCTGCTGCTCCGTCACCGGCGGACAACTGTGGCTGCACCCGAGTCGTGAGATTGAGTCTCATGTGTGCTACGTTGTGTGGCATGACCGACCCCGTCCCGATCGTCACGGCACTCGACCGCGCCGGCTATCGCTTGACCGAGCCGCGTCGGGCGCTGGCCGTCCTGATCGCGGAGCAGGACGGCCATTTCACGGCAGCGGCGTTGGTCTCGTCGGCGCAAGCTCGGCAACTCGGTGTCGGTCGCGCCACCGTGTTTCGAACCCTGGACACCCTCGAGGAGATCGGGGCAATCGAGCGTCTCGATCTCCCATCCGGCGAGCACGCCTACGTCGCGTGCGAGCTGGCGCACCACCATCACATCGTCTGCTCGCGGTGCGGGCGAACCGTCGAGATCGACGACGCGGGATTGCGTCCGGTCGTCCGCGAGGTGGCCCGCCAGACTGGCTTCCGGGTCGAGGACCACCGCCTCGAGCTGTTTGGCCTGTGCCCAGCCTGCCAGGATGGCCGGGCCGCTAGCGCGTGACCCAGGCATGAAAGGACGTGCACTCATGCGAGCTCGGCCGACGGTGAGATTCGGTCTCACTCGACCGATCCTTGCGCTCGCCATCGCGACGACCTTCCTTACGAGCGCATGTGGGCCGGCCGCGGGCTCACCATCGGGCGGGCCGACGCTCAAGGTCGTGGCGACGACGACGGTCTTCGCTGATATCGTCCGCAACGTCGCCGGCGATCGGGCGACGGTGATCTCGATCATCCCCGCCGGTGCCGGCCCCGAGGACTACGAGCCGAAACCAGATGATGCCCGCAAGCTTGCCGATGCCGATCTCATCATTTCCAACGGGGTCGGGCTCGACGACTTCCTGGACCAGCTGATCGACGCCGCCGGTGAGGGCGCGGCCCCGCACCTCGTCCTCGGCGAGGAGATCCCGACGATCGACGTCGACGGCAAGCCGAACCCTCACTTCTGGCTGGATCCGACTCTCGTGGCCACGCACTATGTCCCCGCCGTCTCCGCTGCGCTGGTCAAGCTGGATCCGGCCGGAGCGGCAACGTATGCGACCAACGCCACCGCGTACGTCGCCAAGGTCGAGGCCATGGATACAGCGAACAAGGCCAAGGTCGACACGATCCCGGTGGCCGACCGGAGGCTGGTCACGTTCCACGACGCATTCCCGTATTTCGCTGCGCGTTACGGCTTCGAGCTCGTCGGCGTCATCGTCGCAAACGTCGGCCAGGAGCCCACAGCCTCCGAGTTGGCCGCGCTGGTCGAGAAGGTGCGCGCTGCGCATGTCAAGGCTGTCTTTTCGGAGGCTCAGTTCAGCCCCGAGCTGGCAAAGACGCTGGCCGACGAAGCCGGCATCACGAAGGTCGTGACCACGCTTTACAACGACACGGTCGGGCCGCCACCGACCGACACATACCTCAGGATGATGGAATGGAACGTCAACGAGATCGTGCAGGCACTCCGCTGAGCGTCAGGGCGGGCCCCGCTATCCGGTTGCGCGATGTCACGGCGGGCTACGGCGTTCGCGTCGCCCTCGACGACGTCGACCTCGAGATCGCAGCGGGCTCCCTCCTGGCAGTCATCGGGCCGAACGGCGCGGGCAAGAGCACGCTGTTGAAGGTCATCGCGGGCCTTCTCCTGCCGTTTTCGGGCACCGTCGAGGTGTTCGGTGGGCCGCCGCGAGCGCAGGCCAAGCGCATCGCGTACGTGCCACAGGCCGAGATGGTGGATTGGAGCTTTCCGGTGACCGTCGGCGATGTCGTGATGATGGGTCGCGTGCCTCTGATCGGGGTGGGCCGCTCGCCGGGTCGGCAAGACCGCCTCGCGGTCGATGCCGCCCTGGAGACCGTCGCGATGGCGGATTCACGCAACCGCCAGATCGGTGCCCTGTCGGGCGGCCAGCGGCGGCGCGTCTTCCTGGCCCGGGCCATCGCCGCCGAACCAGAGCTCTACCTCCTCGACGAGCCCGTGACCGGCGTCGACGTGACGACCCAGGAGGACCTGATGCGGATCCTCGAGGCCCAGTCCGACGCGGGCCGGACCGTCGTGGCCACTACCCACGACCTGGCCAGCGCCGCGCACCACTTCCACCAGGTCGCATTCGTGAATGGCCGCATCGTTGCCTCAGGACCCGCCGACCTGGTCATGGACCCGGCGCTGTTGACGGCGACCTACGGAGGGCACGTCATCGTCTTGCCCACCGGCGATCGGACGATCATCGACGACGCGCATCACCACGACGACGCCCCGAGTGGCGAGCGCCACTTCCACGACGGGGCCGGCTGATCGTGCTCGAGTTTGTGCTTGACCCGATCGCCTACGGCTTCATGCAGCGAGGCCTGGTCGCAGCCATCCTGGTCGGCGTCGTCTGCGCCGTGATGGGCGCCTTCGTCGTGCTGCGCGGCCTTGCCTTTATCGGTGATGCGATCAGCCACGCGGCCTTCCCGGGACTGGTCATCGCCTACATGCTCGGGATCCCGCTCTATATCGGCGGCGCGGTCGCAGCGGTCGGGACGGCGCTGGCGATCGGCGCCGTGGCGCGCCGTGGCGCGCTTCGTTTCGACACCGCGGTCGGGGTCCTCTTCGCAGGCACATTCGCGTTCGGGATCCTGCTGTTCAGCACGATCCAGAACTATGTCGCGGACCTGTTCAGCTACCTGCTCGGAAACGTCCTCGGCATCACCTTTGCCGACATCGTCCAGATCGCCATCCTCGGCGGCGTCGTGCTGCTGGTGGTGGCCGTCCTGCGCAAGGAACTCCTGTATGCCTCGTTCGATCCGACCGGCGCAGCGGCCTCCGGCCTCCCGGTCGTGACGCTCGACTACCTTCTGCTAGGCCTGGTCGGCGTGACGATCGTGGTCAGCATCCAGGCGGTCGGGATCATCATGGTCGTCGCGATGCTCGTCACCCCGGCCGCCACGGGCCAGCTGCTGGTCGACAAGTTCTGGGACCTGGTGAAGATCGCCATCGGGGTCGCGGTCGTGGCATCGGTCAGCGGGCTCTACCTGAGCTTCTATCTGAATGTGGCCTCGGGTGCCTCGATCGTCCTGGTCGAGACCCTGTTGTTCGGGTTGGCCCTCCTCTTCTCGCCCAAGGCGGGCTGGTTGAGCCGACGTCGATCCGCGCGCGCGCCGGAACCGCTGATCCAGCCCGACTGACGTCCCGGAACGCCGGGCTGGCCCT
>JANMBS010000235.1:0-2242 GCA_031360525.1 Thermomicrobiales bacterium | reverse complement strand
CATGATCGTCGTCGCCGGTGAGGCCCTCATCGACGTCATCGTGCACCCCGACGGTCATCTGGCGGCGGTCCCCGGTGGCGGACCGTTGAACACGGCCCGGACGATCGGGCGGCTCGGTGGCAAGGTCGCATTCCTCGGCCGCCTGTCAAACGATCGCTTCGGGCGCATGCTGCATGACGCTCTCATCGAGTCTGACGTCGACCTGTCGCTGTCCGAACGCACGGACGCGCCCACCACCCTGGCGATCGCCGAGATCGATGACGCCGGGATCGCAAGCTATCGCTTCCACACGGCCGACACATCGGCGGCGGCGTTGTCGCCCGAAGCCGTCGAGGCCGCGCTCACGACGCGTCCACGAGCCATCCACCTCGGCACGCTCGGCCTCGTCCTCGAGCCGATCGCCGACCTATTGGCAGCCGAGATCGCGTCCGTCGGCATCGACAGCCTGGTCATGCTCGACCCGAAGTGCCGACCGCGGGTCATCCGCGACCGGGCGGCCTATCTCGACCGGCTCGAGCGGATCGAGACCCGCGCCGACGTCGTCAAGGTCAGCGTCGAGGACCTCGCCTATCTCGCGCCGGATCGCCTGCCTGCCGCGGCAGCGCAGGCCATCCTCGATCGAGGTCCGGTGGTGGTGCTCGTCACCGACGGGGCGGGTCCCGTCCTCATCGTGACCGCGACCGGCGTCGTCGAGATCGCGACCCCGGCGGTCTCGGTCGTCGACACGGTCGGCGCCGGCGACGCCTTCGGTGGCGGTTTCCTGGCCCGCTGGATCGAGCGGGGATTTGGTCGGGAAGGCCTGACAGATACGGAGGCGCTCCGCGATGCCGTCACATTCGGCGTCGCAGTCGCGGCCCGGACGTGCCAGCGCTCTGGCGCCGATCCGCCGCGGCGCGCCGAGCTTCCCAGCGGCTAACACCCCGGCTATGGACCGCGCGATCTGCGGCGGCGACGAGGGCGATCCGCATGGCCGTGATGGTATGGCTCCGGGGGCATGACCCCCCGAGTGCCATAATGGCGAGCATGGCCACGGACACGAAAACCAGCCTCGTTCCCGCGGGTGACCGCTCGCCGTCGAGCTGGGGTCTGGGCGACGGTCAGGCGGTCCCGTGGGAGTACGCGCCGGCGCCCGAATCGCGCGACATCGTCACGATCAAGCCGCGCTACGGGCTGTTCATCGGTGGCCGCGAGGTCGCGGCATCGGATGGCGGCACGTTCGCCACCGTCAACCCGGCCACGGAGGAGACGCTCGCGCTCGTCGCGCGGGCTACGCCGGCCGACGCCGACAGGGCTGTCCACGCCGCCCGGCGCGCCCAGAAGCGCTCGTGGGGCACGCTTCCGGGCAAGGAACGGGCCAAGTACCTGTTCCGCATCGCGCGCATCCTCCAGGAGCGCAGCCGCGAGTTCGCGGTCCTCGAATCGATGGATACGGGCAAGCCGATCAAGGAGAGCCGCGACGTCGACATCCCGCTCGCGGCGGCCCATTTCTGGTACTACGCGGGCTGGGCGGACAAGCTCGAATACGCGTTCCCCGGACGCGTCGCCAAGCCGCTCGGTGTCGCCGCCCAGATCATCCCGTGGAACTTCCCGCTGCTGATGCTGTCCTGGAAGATCGCACCGGCCCTCGCCGCGGGCAACACGGTCGTGCTCAAGCCCGCCTCGACCACGCCGCTGTCGGCACTCCTGTTCGCGGACGTCTGCCGCCAGGCCGACCTGCCGCCGGGCGTCGTCAACATCGTCACTGGCCCGGGCGAGATCGGGATGGCACTGGTCACCCATCCGGACGTCAACAAGGTCGCGTTCACCGGCTCGACCGAGATCGGCAAGCGCATCGCGGTGGGTGTTGCCGGGACCGACAAGGGCCTGACGCTGGAGCTCGGCGGCAAGGCCGCCAACATCGTCTTCGACGACGCGCCGCTCGATCAGGCCGTCGAGGGGATCGTCAACGGCATCTACTTCAACCAGGGCGAGGTCTGCTGCGCCGGGTCGCGGTTGCTCGCCCAGGAATCGATCGTCGAACCGCTCATCGACAAGCTCAAGGACCGCCTGTCGACGATCCGCGTCGGCGACCCGCTCGACAAGAACACCGACGTCGGGGCGATCAACTCCAAGAGCCAGCTCGAGAAGATCACGGAGCTCGTGGCGTCGGGTGTCGCCGAGGGCGCCGAGCTCTACCAGCCGGCCTGCGACCTCCCCGAGCGCGGCTACTTCTTCCGCCCGACGCTGTTCACCAACGTCGCCC
>JANMBS010000223.1:0-3059 GCA_031360525.1 Thermomicrobiales bacterium | reverse complement strand
AAGACTGAAGAACAGGTGGAGCAGGTTGAGGGCGCGGCCGCGGCTCTCCGGGTAGAGGTCCAGGACGAGGCCGTTCATGCCGCCGTCGATGGCGCCCGAGCCGAACCCGAACGGGAGCGCCATCGCGAGGAAGAGTCCCCAGGTCGGGACGGTCGCCATCCCGGACAGGCCGAGTGCGATGAGCACCACTGCCAGCGGCAGGACGACCCGTCGCCCGACCCGTTCCGTGAGCAGGCCGCCGACCATCGAACCGCCGACGTACGCGACCGCGTTGACAAAGAAGAAGACCCCGATCCCGGCGTCGGTCTGATCGAAGGCCGGCTCGATCGAGCGGATCAGCGACGGAACCAGCAGGCCGCTCCAGCCCACAAGGAGCAGGCCGGCGCAGCCGAGCGCCGCGGCGATGACCGTCCGCGAGGGATGGGGGATGGGCATGGCGAGATGCTAGCGGGCCGTGTGCGGGCGTCGCCCGGCCGATGGACGGGGGCGCTATCGTCGGGCCATGGCGCGACCATCGACGACGGCAGGCACTTCCCGATCGAGCCCGACCGCCGAGCCGGGGGCCACGCCAAGCGGCGTCCTGTTCTTCATCCACGGTGCCAACGCAACCTCCGAGGGCGTGGTCGCGAACGCGGCCCGGATCGAGGACCAGGTTCGGGCGCGCGGCTGGGACGTCGCCGTCGTCGCCCCGGAGTGGCGCCGCCAGTCGGGCCTGCGCCTCGGCAACTGGAAGAAGGCGATCCACCGACGCGGCCGGCCGTCCCCCATGCCGATCCCGATCCTGCGCGGTGGGATCCGCAAGGACGCCGTGATGAAGATCGCCACGAACTACTTCGAGGACCGGCGCGAGGCGTTGTTCGACGTCCTCGGACCACAGATGATGGCCGACGTCGTCGGATACCACGCCCACCGCGACTCCATCCAGAAGGTGCTTCGTGCCGAGCTGACCCGTGCCGCGGACGCCGCCGGCGGGCGTCCGGTCCTGCCTGTCGCACTCAGCCTCGGCGGGATCGCGCTCGTCGACCTGCTGGCGAGTTGGCCGGAGGCGCCGGTCGAGGCATGCGTGACGGTCGGGTCGCAGGCGCCGCTTCTCTACACCTTCGACGCGATCCCGTCGATGCCGTACGACGAGGCGGATCCACCCCACCTGGCGGTGCCGTGGCTCAACATCTACGACAGCCGGGACTTCCTGTCATTCCTGGCGGAGCCTCTCTTCCGACGCTCCGATGGGCTGGCGAGTGTGGTCGACCTCCGCGTCCGGTCTGGAAAGGACTTCCCGAAGTCGCACGGCGCCTACTGGGAGCTGGATCCGGTGTGGGACGCCATCGCCACCGCGTTCAGCTGGAAGCGGGTCGAGCCGCTGACGGTGGGACAGGCACGGCGGCTGGGTTTCGAGGCGCGAAAGGCGCCGGCCGGGGGATAGGGAGCGGCCGCCGGACGGTGAGTGACCCGGCGGCCGCTGATCCTCAGCGGTGGAAGCTGAATGCTGCGCCGAGCAACACCGCGACCACCGCACCGAGGGTGATGGCCGATCGTACGGCGAGCCGTACGCTCGAGAATCTCTGGACCTGCACGGTCCACCTCCTGTTCGGCAACCCGGCTACCTGCGTGAGGCCCGTGGCTTTGCGTCCCCGCCTCGCGACGGGTTTGCCATTTATCGCTCGGTCGACACCGGGGAGGCGTTGACCGATAGCAACAGATTACGGCTGTCGGTCCTGCCGGCGCGAGAGGCCTAAGTGGCGGACGGGGACAGTACCTCCGCCGACGGTCGGCCAGGTCGCGACACGACGCCAAGCGCCCGACCGTGCCAGAGTTGACCGAGTCAACTCCCCCTCGTCCCGGCCCGGTCACGGGCGACCCGAAGCGAAGGAAGCGTCACGATGTTCGACGACGGCACGGCCTTTTCCAGTTTCGCAGTCCCCGACACCGAGGCGGCACGGGCCTTCTACGGCGACACCCTCGGGCTGGACGTCCGTGACTCACGTGAACCGGGCCTGCTCGAACTCCACCTCGGTGGCGGCGCGCCTGTCCTGGTCTATCCGAAGCCGGACCACGCCCCGGCGAACTTCACGGTCCTGAACTTCGCGGTGCCCGACATCGATGCCGCCGTCGACGGCCTGATCGCGGTCGGCGTCAGGATGGAGCGGTACCCCGACTTCGAGCAGAACGAGAAGGGCATCGCGCGCGGCCCCCAAGGCCCGGCGATCGCCTGGTTCACAGATCCGGCGGGCAACATCGTGTCGGTCCTGCAGGACGAGGTCTGACGACGTGCGCTTCCACACGACCGTCCTGCAAACGGGCAAGACGGCCGCCGGCATCCAGATCCCCGAGAAGATCGTGACGGCGCGTCAGTCGGGCAAACGACCCAAGGTCCTGGTGACGATCAACGGCTACACCTATCGGAGCAGCGTCGCCCCGATGGGCGGGGTCTTCATGGTCGGGGTCAGCTCGACCGTCCGGGAGGCAGCTGGTGTCGCGGGAGGGGAAGAGGTCGACGTCGATATCGAGCTCGATACGGCACCGCGCGAGGTCACCGTCCCCGACGACTTAGCGGCAGCCCTCGACGCCGCCCCCGCGGCTCGCACCACCTTCGAGGGGCTCTCCTACAGCAACAAGTCCTGGCACGTCCTCCAGATCGAGGGCGCCAAGACCGATGAGACGCGGCAGCGTCGGATCGGGAAATCGGTCGAGGCCCTGGGAGCTGGCCGGATCCGCTGACGCCTCCGCGGCTAGGGGAGGCCCCGCGCGGCGGCCCGGGCTAGCCCAGCTCCACCCCGGCCGCGCGCGCGTCCTCGGCCAGCGATTCGAGAGCCTCGTCGGTCGCCGCGGAGGCGCGGACCAGGCCCATCACCCGGCTGATGCCCGCTTCGCGAAAACCCGCCAGCCGGTCGATGCGCGCCTGCCCCGCCCCGGCGATGTTCTCGCCCCAGATGTGGACCGAGACCGGCAGCGTCGCCGGGTCGCGCGAGACCTCCTCGCACCGTGCCCGGATCACGGGGAGTGCCTCGAGCACGTCCGCCGGCGACATCCCGTCGACATTCAGCTCGTCGGCGTAGCGA
>JANMBS010000195.1:0-3797 GCA_031360525.1 Thermomicrobiales bacterium | reverse complement strand
GCCGTTCTTCGGCCAGGCGGCCGTGGCGTACATCCCGCGCGGCCGGGTGATCGGGCTGTCGAAGATTCCTCGGATCGTGGAGATGTACAGCCGCCGGCTCCAGGTCCAGGAGCGGCTCACCCAGCAGATCGCCGAGTTCCTCCAGGAGCGGCTCGATCCTCAGGGTGTCGGTGTGGTGCTCGAGGCCACCCACCTGTGCGCCGTCATGCGTGGCGTGCGCAAGCCCGGGACGGTGATGACGACCTCGTACGTACTCGGTCTGTTCCGCACGCGCGACCGGACCCGGGCCGAGTTCTTCACCCACCTGGATCGTCGCCCGCCGGGAGCCTGAAGGTGGACCTCGGCCTGCACGAACGGGTCGTGCTCATCACCGGGGCCGGCGGCGGCGCCGGACCGACCCTCGCGCGGGCGTTCGCCGACGAGGGCGCGTTCGTCGCCCTCCAACATCGGGAGGGGTCGGCACAACCGTCGGCGAGTGCCGCCCGGGCCGCGGAGATGGCGGCGGAGATCGTCGCCTCCGGTGGCCGCGCGATCGCGGTCAGCGCGGACCTCACCTCGACCGAGCAGGTCGGCGCCATGGTCGAACGGGTCACCGCCGCGCTCGGCACGGTCGGCGTCCTCGTGACTGCCACGTCCGCCTACAAGAGCGAGAAGTTCCCCGAGATCGCCGACGAGTCGTGGACGTCCATCCAGGACGACCTGCTCGGTGCCACGTTCCGTGCCTGCCGTGCGGTCGTGCCCGGGATGCAGGAAGCCGGCTGGGGCCGCATCGTCAACATCGCGGCACGATCCGGCCTGGTCGGCGTGGCGCGCTCCACGCACTACGCGGCGGCCAAGGCCGGGATCATCGGCCTGACCGCGTCGCTGGCCAAGGAACTCGGGCCACAAGGGATCCTGGTCAACGCGGTCGCGCCGACTCAGATCCTGACCATCAAGGACGGCTCGCCCTCGATCCCCGATGAGCGAGCCGCTGAGATGG
Organism: Thermomicrobiales bacterium; assembly: GCA_031360525.1. Classification (GTDB taxonomy): domain Bacteria; phylum Chloroflexota; class Limnocylindria; order Limnocylindrales; family CSP1-4; genus SPCO01. The sequence continues at coordinate 2,818 of JANMBS010000195.1, read as the reverse complement.
CAAAGACGATCCCGCTGCGGCGCCTGGCCACGCCCGACGACCTCGCCCGGCTGGTCGTCTGGCTCGGCTCGAACGCCAACACCTACGTCAGCGGCCAGACGATCTCGTTGACCGGGGGCGACCAGCGCTGACCGGTCGCCGCGCATCTGCCGGCGAGAGGGTGGGCTCACTTGGCGTCATCATCCGTGGCGGGTCAACCAGCGCCCCGTGCGCTACGATCGGCGCCATGACCGATCGGCCGATCAAGGTCCTCATCGCCAAGCCAGGGATCGATGGCCACGATCGTGGCGCTAAGGTGCTGGCCCGCGGCCTGCGCGACGAGGGCTTCGAGGTCGTCTACACCGGCCTCCGCCAGACGCCCGAGATGATCGCCACGGCCGCGCTCCAGGAGGACGTCGATGTGGTCGGGCTGTCGATCCTGTCGGGGGCCCACATGACGCTCGTGCCGCGTGTGACCAAGCTCCTCGGCGAGCGCGGGATGGGCGACGTGCTGGTGACGGTCGGCGGGATCATCCCCGATGTCGACGTCGCGGCGCTGCGCGAGGCCGGGGTGGCCGAGATCTTCGGCCCCGGCACGACGATCGCCCAAGTCGCCGACTACCTGCGGGCGAACGCGCGACCGCGCGACTAGCGTGAAAGGCGACGCCGTGCGAGCGGCCGAGCTGTCCGAGGCCGCGGTCGGTGGCGATCGCCTGGCGCTCGCCCGGCTCCTGACCGCCGTCGAGAACCGGACGCCGGTCGCGGAGGCCGCCCTCCGCCGGCTCTACCCGACCGCCGGGCGCGCACACCTGGTCGGGATCACCGGGCCACCGGGCTCCGGGAAGTCGACGCTGGTCGCGTCCCTCATCGCCGAGGTCCGGAAAGCCGGGCGCTCGGTGGCGGTCATCGCCGTCGATCCGTCCAGCCCGATCACCGGCGGGGCGCTGCTCGGTGACCGGGTTCGGATGCAGGCGTACGCCGGGGACAACGACGTCTTCATCCGCTCGATGGCGTCGCGTGGCCACGCGGGCGGTCTCGCCGCGACCTCGACCGCCGCGGCAGCCGTGCTCGACGCGGCGGGTTTCGACCTGATCCTCATCGAGACCGTCGGGACCGGGCAGAGCGAGGTCGAGGTTGCTGCTGCGGCGGACACGACCGTGGTGCTCGAGGCGCCCGAAATGGGCGACGAGGTCCAGGCGATCAAAGCCGGCCTGCTCGAGGTCGCCGACCTGGTGGTCGTCAACAAGGGCGACAAGCCGGGAGCGCAGCGGACGGCCGCCCAACTTCGGGCGATGCTGGTCGCCTCGGCGCCACGAGGCGGTGATGACTCCCGGCCGAGACCCAAGCGCCCGGACGTGCTGATCACGACGGCCGCGACCGGGGAAGGGGTACCCGAGTTGCTGGCCGCCCTCGACCGGCACCGGGTCGTCGGGCGGGTCGGGGAGTCGACGGGCGCGCGTCTGGCGCGAGCCGAGGCACACGTCTGGGCGGTCGTCGCGGATCGCCTCCGCCAGCGTCTCCACGACCCGGCCCATGCCGCCGCGACAGAGGCACTGCTCATTGAGGTGGCCGAACACCGCCTCGACCCATACGCGGCGGCGGACCGGTTGCTCGACGAGGCGACGCGCGGCTGACGCCCGGCGCGAGTGCGGTTGGCAGCCATCGGGCGCTCGACCGGGACCATCGGGTCCCGTCAAAGGGACTATCGGCGGGCCTCCATCGGGAACCTTCGCGCGGTCGAGCCGCTCATACCTTGTGAGAGCGATCCACGTCGGGTCCGCCGCAGAGGTGTCACCAAGATGTCCAAGTCCCATCGGTTCGCGCGCAGTTTTGCCGTCGCAAGCGCCGCGATCCTACTGGTCGCCACGGCGGCCTTCGCTCATAGCACCGCCTTCAGCGCGGCTCCTGCCGGAACCTGGTCCGACGAGCCCGAGATCACGAATGTCGGCGTCGTGGGTGACCACGAGGACGTCTGGGAAGACGACAGCGACCGCGCCGAGATCGATGATCAGATCGACAACGACGCCGCGGACGAGGCCGAGCAGCCCGAGGCGGCAGAGCCAGCCAAGGCCGAGAAGCCTGCCAAGACCGTGCATCACGCGAAGGCGCCGAAGGTCGACGCCGGCGACGACGAAAACGAAAACGATGACAATGACGCCGAAGACAACGACGACCATGACGGGGCCGAGAACCACGATGGCGGCCATGACGATGGCGCCGACGACGGCTCCGACGATGGCGGCGGTGACGACTGACCTCCCAGTCGTAACCCGGACCATCGACTGTTCGATCCTGACCTACCCCGGGGATGACCCCGGGGTAGGCGGGCGTCCATGATGTCCCTACCAGCCACCACCCCCAAGCGAGAGGTTCGACGAGACCAGCAGTGCTCGAACCGACGACAACCGACCGTCAGGTCGTCGACGCCGTTCTCGCCGGGGACCGTGAGGCTTTCCGTGTGCTTGTCGAGCGCGAGTCCCAACCCGTGATCGGCGCGTGCCGGCGGATCCTCGGTGATCCGATCGAGGCCCAGGACGCCGCGCAGGATGCCTTCACCCAGGCATACCTGGCGCTTGCCACGTTCCGTGGTGACGGGGCGTTCGGTGCCTGGCTGCATCGCATCGCGGTCCGTGTTGCCATCGGACGGCTGGCCGCCCGCCGCGACGTGATCACGCTGGACGGCGAGACCGTCGACCCGCGGGCCGCCATGCTCTCGTCGGATGACGATCCCGAAGCGGTCGCCCTCGATGGCGAGGATCGGGGGGCCATCCTGGCCGCCGTCGCGAGGCTGCCGGAATCGCAGCGGGACGTGGTCATGCTTCGCTTCTACGGCGACCTC
>JANMBS010000157.1:0-2445 GCA_031360525.1 Thermomicrobiales bacterium | reverse complement strand
CCATCGATATCGAGGGCGATCAGGCGGATGGGCAGGATCGGTTCAGGCGTCGTGATGGGCACGTCCTGATGATGCCCGACGGCCGGCTCAAGCGCTTCCGGCCCGCGAACCTGGCACGATCCGGGCGATCCGGGCGACGCGCGGCAACCCGGCCAGGTCGCGTTCGACCGTGCACGCCCAGCCGGGCAGCTTCGCAGCCGCGAGCGCGACGATCGCCGGTCCCTGGTCGGCGCCGATCTCGAGCAGGGCGAGGCCGTCGCCGCCGCCATCGAGTGCCAGCGCCGGTTCGAACGAGGCCGCGACCGGCAGCCCGGCCATCGCGTCGTGTCGGACGTACGGCAGATTGGCCAGGAGCACGTCGAACCCTGAGGCTCCGGCCGGCAAGAGATCCGCCACAGCGAACGAGATCCGGTCTGCGACCGCGTGGCCGAGCGCATTCTCGCGGGCGAGATCGAGCGCGTCCGACGAGATGTCCACCGCCAGGAGGTCGACGGAATCGAGCGCCTTGAGCCGTCGGAGAGTCGCTGCCAGGGCGATGGCGATCGCGCCGCTCCCCGTTCCCACGTCCACGACGCGCAGCGCAGGAGAACCGGCCGGTCGAGCCGACGACGTCAGGCGTCGCATGACCTCGTCCCGCGCCAGGTCGACGAGGGCTTCCGTCTCGGGTCGCGGGATCAGCGCACGCGGGTCCGCTTCGAGCGCCAGGCCGTAGAACTCCTTGATGCCACGCAGGTAGGCAACGGGCTCACCGGCCGCTCGCCGGTCGAGGTCGGCCCGGTAGCGACGGGCGGCATCGGCTCCGACCGGCGCATCGGGATGCGCCACGACGGCCGTCCGACCCGCCCCGACCGCGTGGCCGAGCAGCAACTCGGCGTCGAGCCGCGGCGTCTCCGAGCCGGCCGCGGCGAGGCGCTCGGTGCCTTCGCGCAGCAGCGCCCCGGTCGCCTCGACCGCGAAGCCCCCCGGCTGATCCGACACGTCAGGCGGCGCCGTCGACGTCCCCGAGACGATCCGCCTGGTCGGCCATCACCAGCGCGTCGATCAAGTCGTCGAGGTCGCCATCCATGACGTTCGGGAGGTTGTGGAGCGACTTCCCGATCCGGTGGTCGGTCACCCGGTCCTGCGGGAAGTTGTAGGTCCGGATCTTGTCCGAGCGGTCGCCGGCGCCGATCATCGAGCGGCGGGCGACCGAATCGGCGGCTCGCTGCTTCTGCTGCTGGAGGTCGTACAGCCGTGAGCGCAGGACGGCGATGGCCTTGGCCTTGTTCTTGTGCTGGCTCTTCTCGTCCTGGATCTCGACGACGAGCCCGGTCGGCAGGTGAGTCACGCGCACCGCCGAATCCGTGGTGTTGACCGATTGGCCGCCGGGCCCCGACGCCCGCTTGACGTCGATACGCAGGTCGCGCACCTCGTCGATCTCGATCTCGACCTCGTCGACCTCGGGGAGCACGACCACGGTCACCGTCGAGGTATGGATCCGCCCCGACGATTCGGTCGCGGGGATGCGCTGGACGCGGTGGACCCCGCCTTCGAACTTGAGCCGGCTGTAGGCCCCGTCCCCGTGGATCTGGAGGATCGCCTCCTTGATCCCGCCGATGCCGGTCTCGTTGAGACTCAGGATCTCGGGGGTGAAGCGATGGCGCTCGGCGTAGCGGACGTACATCCGGTAGAGCTCGGCGGCGAACAGGGCCGCCTCGTCGCCGCCTGCGCCACCGCGCAACTCCATGATCACGTCGCGGCCGTCGTTCGGGTCGCGCGGGAGGAGCAACACTTTCAGTTCCTCGAGGAGGCGCGTCTCGTCGGCCTCCAGCCGCTCGACCTCCTCCCGCGCCATCGTGCGCATCTCATCGTCCGCGTCGCCCGCATCGCGCAGTTCGCGCGCGCCCGTCAACTCAGATCGGGTGGCCTCGAGCCGGCGGAACGCCTCGACGACAGGCTCCAGCCGCGACAGCTCCTGGCCCAGCCGCCGGATCGCCGCCGGATCGGTCGAGGTCTCCGGGCGCGAGAGGTCCGCCTGGATCTCGTCGTACTGTCGCGCGACCTCGGCCAGCTTGGCGTCGAGATCGCTCATCGCCCGGGTGGCGGGTCGGTCGGTACCGTCTGGACCGGCTGGGTGACCGGGGTCGGCGGGGCGGTCTGCGGCGTCGCATCGCCTGCCGGAGCCGGACCCAGGCGCATCGGTCGGCGTTCGAATACGGACGAACCCGCCGGGACCGACTCGCCGTCGGCAACGAGCGCCTGCTCCATCGAGACGATGGCGACCTCGATCATGTCGTCGCTGGGCTGCTTGGTGGTGATCTTCTGGACTAGGAGGCCCGGGTAGAGGAGCACCTTCACGAGCGCGTTCTTGCGGTGCCGCGCCCCGAACCGCAGGATCTCGTAGCCGACCGCGGCGATGACCGGGATCAGCAGGATCCGGCTCCCGACCATGACCAGCGGCTCCTG
>JANMBS010000093.1:0-2854 GCA_031360525.1 Thermomicrobiales bacterium | reverse complement strand
CGGCGGTCCTCGCGCTGGACGACCACGGCCGCCTCGTCGGTCGGCGCGACGTTGTAGTGCTCGCCCGGATCGTCGGTCAGCGGCTCCGCTCCGAAGATCTCGGCCAGTTCGGAGGCGGGCCGTTGCTGGGTGAACCGTCCGCACATACCCGCAAGTCTAGTATCGTCAGGACGATGGACGACGCCCCGCCGCCGCCCGCCCCCCTCGACCCGGGCGCGAGTGGTCGACTGACTCGAGACGCGGCGCTGGGGATGCTGCAGCGTGGCAGCGAGTTGCTCGCCTCGGGCGATTTCGCCGACGCCCGCACGCACTTCTATCGCGTCATCGGTTTCGACGACCCGGTGATCACGGCTGCGGCCCTGCTCGGCCTCGGCGAGGCGAACTACCGGCTCGACGACGAGGACCAGGCCGTTTCGAGCTGGAACGCCGTCCTGGAGCTGCCGGAAACGCCCTCGACCTACGCGGCCTGGCGGAATATCGCGGCCAGGCGGGTCCGCGGCGGCGATCTCAACGGTGCGATCACCGCCTACCGCGAAGCCGATCGTCGGGCGCCCGCGGAGGACAAGGCCGAGATCGCCGGGCGCCTCGGCTGGCTCAACAAGGAGACCGGGAACGCCCGGGCGTCGCAGCGCTACTTCGCGCGCAGCCGGGGCGACAGACCGAGGTTCACGCTCACGCTCCTCATCATCGCCGTGACGAGCATCGTCTCTCTGACCGCGCTCTTGACCGAGCCAGCGACGAGCAACGCGATCTTCGACCTCCTCCAGCTTGACAAGCAGGCCGTCGCCGCCGGTGAGTACTGGCGGCTGTGGAGCGTCGCGCTGCTCCACGTCGACCTTCTCCACCTCGGCTTCAACATGTACGCGCTCTACATCGCCGGCACGATCGTCGAGCGCTGGTACGGGCCGGTGCGCTTCCTCGCGTTCTACCTCGCCTGTGCCGCGGCGGGCTCGACCGCCAGCTTCGTGTTCGGGGAAGGCAACCTCGCTGTCGGGGCATCGGGCGCGGTGTTCGGCCTGTTCGGCGTGCTGCTCGCGGCCGGCAGGATCCACCACCCGGTCGATCGCCAGAGCCGCGGCATCGTGAGCCAGCTGATGTTCCTGGTCGTCATCAATATCGTGTTCGGGTTCGCGTCCGGCGGCTCGATCGACAACGCGGCGCACCTCGGCGGGCTGGCCGCGGGACTGTGGCTCGGCGCGCTGGTGCCCCCGCCACGCGTCCCGACGATGTCCGCGATGTGGCAGCGGCCTGCCGACCCGCGGGTGGGTGCCAGGCCGGGCTCAGCGCGGGCCGGCGCAGGGATCACCACGGCGCCGGGATACGTCCTGCTGCTCGCCCTGGCGGTCCTCGCTGTGGTCGTCGTGGCCGGGATCGCGGTCGGCACCAGCCAGCGCCTCGGCTAGGGGACCTCCGGCACCGGTTCCGGACCGACGCGGCCTGGCGCGGTTACGCTGCCCTCGTGTTCGCCACACTCCTCGGGGCTCTGCCCAGGCCGCCACTCCCCGTCGACGCGCCACGTGACGCGCTGGTCGAGGCGGCGGTCCGCGCGCAGGAAGAGGCCGGCCTCGATCCGGTCACTGACGGCGGTCCCCCGGCCCCGACCGAGCGCGACCTTGCCCGATCCTGGGCGGCCACCCAGCGCATGACCGAGCGAGCAGTCAAGCAGGCGGTCAGCGGCCCATACACGGCGGCGCACGGTGGAGCCGCGAACCCCGAGCGAGCCGGAGCCACCCTGTACCGGGCCACGGCGCTGAATGCGGCCCTGCGCGCGCTGGCCGCGGCGGGCTGCCCCCTCATCGAGATCCACGAACCCGCCGCGACCGTGATCGGCGCCGACGAGGCCGAGCGTTCGCTCTTCCGGGAGGCCCACCTGCGCCTTCTCGACGGCGTGGAGGGCCCGCACCTCTCCCTCGTCCTGACCGGCGGGGCCGCCGACGGCGCCGGGATCGAGACTTTCCTGGCCGCGCCCTACGCGAGTCTGGCGGTCGACCTGATCGCCGGGCCGGACAACTGGCGGCTGGTGGTCGCCACGCCGGGCGACCGCGGCGTCATCTGTGGTGTGCTGTCGCCCTCCGCCGATTCAGACGACGGCCCGGAGCTGCTCCTGTGGGCCGCCGCCTACGCCGCCTCGACCGGTGGCCGCGGACCGGAACGCGTCGGGCTCGCCAGCGCATCGTCCCTGGCCCACCTGTCCTGGGAGCTCGCCGTCCGCAAAGTCGAGCGGCTCGGTGAGGCCGCACGCCTCGCCGAGGAGCCGCTCGACACCCGGATGCAGGCACTCGACCCACGTGCCGTGAGCAGCCGCAGCGCGGCCCTCGGTCGCGTCGACCCACGGCCATCCCGACGCCCGGACCCGGGGTGACGATCCGACTTGATTCCGCGGCGGAGCGGTGCCACCATCAACGCCCCTCCCCGCCGCGAGGGAATCGGGTGGTGGGGAGGCCCGGAGGGCTCCAACAGACACGAGAGGGATCGGTTTCGTCACCGCCCGCGCCGCAGGAGGTTCATGCCCGTGAGCGAACACATCGCGTTCGTCGTCAATGGGACGCCCCGGGAGCTCGATGTCGAGCCCAGGCGACTCCTCATCCAGGCGTTGCGGGAGGATCTCGACCTGACCGGCACGCACGTCGGCTGCGACACCAGCCAATGTGGCGCCTGCACCGTCCACGTCGATGGCCGGGCGATCAAGTCATGCACGATGCTGGCCGTCCAGGCCGACGGCGCGGACGTCCTCACGATCGAGGGGATGGCATCGGGCGAGACGCTTCACCCGCTCCAGACCGCGTTCTGGGAGCATCACGGCCTCCAGTGCGGGTTCTGCACGCCGGGCATGATCATGACGGCGGCCGACCTC
>JANMBS010000449.1:0-7125 GCA_031360525.1 Thermomicrobiales bacterium | reverse complement strand
ATCACCTCCACCGCGGCGACGTCGAGGTCGCCACCGAGGCCGGTGCCCGCGGCATCTTCTGCGAGAAGCCGATCGCCACGACGCTCGAGGACGCCGACGCCATCGTCAGCGCGGTCAGGAACGCCGGCGTCACCATGAACGTGAACTACACGCGCCGCTGGTTCCCCGAGTTTGTCGAGGCGCGCCGGATCGTCCGCAGCGGCGAGATCGGCCGGCTGTCGCAGATCGTCGTGGAGATGGGCGGGCCGCGCTCGATGCTGTTCCGCAACCACACGCACGCCATCGACCTGGTCGGGTTCCTGGTCGATTCGGAGCCTCTATGGGTCTGGTCTGAGCTGGAGCCCGGGTTCGAGGACTACGGCATCGCCTACGCCGGCGACGGCGGCAACGACCCGGCCACGGAACCTGGCGGCAACTACTACATCGCGTATACCAATGGCGTCCGGGCGTACTTGACCGGGTTCAAGGACACGGTCGGCCTCGACACCGGCGTGACGCTCACGGGCCAGGCCGGCAGGATCGTCGTCGATCTCGAGGGCATCCGCCTCCATTCGGTCTTCCACGAGGACATCCGGACCAAGCCCGGGGTCACGACCATCCGCCCGATCTCGCCCAAATGGACGCGCGCCGGGATGCAGGCCGGGCTGCAGGACGTCATCGACTCGCTCGACGAGGGCCGTGAGACGTCGAGCCCACCCGAGTCGGCGCGGACGACCGTCGCGCTCATCCAGGCCATCCTGATGTCGCAGGCCCGGGGCAATGTGAAGGTCTGGCTCGAGGAACTCGCCCCAGTCGACAGCCCGGCACGCTAGCTGCCGCACTCATCACAGGAGGAAGCCACCATGCGCCTTGCCACCTTCCGCGGTCCCGACGGCAACCCTCGGGCCGGTGCGGTCATCGGCGACCCTGGCAACGAACGGATCGTCGACCTCGTCGAGGCCAGCGGTGGCCGCGTGCCGGCCGGTGACCTGCTCGGCCTCCTGCAGGCCGGGCCGTCAGGTCTCGCCGCGGCGCACGCCGCCGCCGATGCCGGTGGGGGACAGCCGCTCGACTCCGTGCAGTTGCTGGCGCCGATCCGTCGACCGGGCAAGCTCCTCGCGGTCGCCGGCAACTTCCAGGCCCACATCGAGGAGGGTGGGGGACAGCGCGTCGACAAGACGAGGATCGTGCCGAAGCTGTTCATCAAGCCATCGTCCTCGATCATCGGGCCGGGAGAGGCGGTCGCCCTGCCGTCCGTGTCTAACGCTCTCGACTGGGAGCTGGAGCTGGCGATCGTCATCGGTAGCGGGGGACGCGACATCCCGCTGGCGAGCGCCCGCGAGCACATCGCCGGCTACTCGGTCATCAACGACATCTCGGCGCGCTCCATGCAATGGGGCGTCGAGGGCCGAGAACCGGGTGGCTTCGATGACTTCTTCGACTGGCTCAACGGCAAGTGGGGCGACGGCTTCGCCGCCTGGGGGCCCTACATCACCACCACGGACGACGTCTCGCCGGACCCGAACAACCTCGAGATGACGCTCACGGTCAACGACAAGACCTGGCAGCACGGTTCGACCGCGGACATGATCTTCAGTCCCGAGGAGATCATCGCGTTCGCCTCGCGCTGGATGACCCTCGAACCGGGTGACGTCATCGCCGGCGGCACCCTGGACGGCACCGGCGACGCCGCGGGCGTCTACCTCAAGGCGGGCGACGTCATGCGCGGCACGGTCGGCGACCTCGGCACGCTCGTGACGCCGGTCGTCGCCAGCTCGAACGGCGAGCGCTGACCGATGGCCGAGCCCGTCCGGTTCGGCGTCTTCGGGTCGGGATTCATGGGCCAGACCTGGGCCAGGGTGATCGCCCGTCACGTGCCAGAGGCCACGCTGGTGGCCATCAGCGGCGGGCGCGGCGCTGCCGACCTGGCCCGCGAGCACGGCGTGGAGGCTCTCGATCAGGACGCCCTCCTGGCCCGCCGCGACATCGATGCCGTCGTCGTCGCGACGCCGGTCCCGACTCACCGGCCGATCGCCGAGGCGGCCGCCCGGGCCGGCAAGCACGTCCTCGTCGAGAAGCCGATGACCAACACCCGAGCCGACGCCGACGCCATGGTCGCCAGCGCGGACGCGGCCGGGGTCCGGCTGGCGATCTGCTCGCAGCACCGCTACCGCGGCGCGCCGATGGCAGCCAAGGCCGCGATCGACGCCGGCCGGATCGGCTCCATCCGGATGATCCGGATCTTCGGGCCGAACGCCGGCTGGGACATCCCGGCAGATCACTGGAACTCTCAGCGGGCCCAGGTCTCGCCGTTCATGGACTGGGGTGCGCACGCCTGCGACATCGTCCGCTGGCTGACCGGCGCCGAGGCGACCCTTGCCTTCGCCCAGTTCGCGAGTTACACGGACATCCCGCCGACCGACCAGAGCTCGATGGCGACGTACACGCTCGACAACGGGGTGCTCGTCCAGATCTGGCTGACCTATGAGCTGCCGCCGCCGACGCTCGGTTCGGCGATGCAACTGCTGATCGCTGGTTCCGAGGGCATCATCGAGGCCGACGCCTACGGCACAGTCCGACTGGCGACCCCGGCCGGGGGCTGGGAGACGATCTTCGAGCAGCCGCCGTTCGACCCGCTCGACGCGGAGGATTCGATCCGGCTACAGGCCTATGCGACCCAGCTGCGCGACCTGCTGGCGGCTATCGCCGAAGGCCGCGACCCGCAGGTCAGCGGCCGTCAGGGCGCCAACACGACCTCGTGGCTGGAGGCCGCCGCGCGCGCGGCGGCCGCCCGCGAGAGCGTCCGGCTGTCGCTGTCGGACCGTGCGTCCTAACCGCCTCCGTGAGTTGCTGACCGACGGGCGGCCGTCGATCGGGACCCACGTCCATGCCACCTGGCCGACGATCGTCGAGGTCGTCGGGCACACCCGGCGCTACGACTACGTCGAGTTCTCCGGCGAGTACGCGCCGTACGACCTGCACGGGCTCGACGACTTCTGCCGGGCCGCCGAGCTGCACGGCCTGGGCACGATGATCAAGCTCGACCAGGAGCCGCGGACGTGGCTCGCGCAACGCGCCGTGGGGGCCGGCTTCCAGTCGGTCCTCTTCGCCGACGTGCGGACGGCCGATGACGCCCGCGCCTGCGTGCGGACGGTCCGCCCCGACACGCCGACCGGTGGCGGCACCTACGGCGCCGCCGACCGTCGGATGAGCTACTGGAACCAGGCGGCGGGTGCCGACTACATCGCCGCCCTCGAGGGGATCGTGGTCGTGTTGATGATCGAGAAGGCGCAGGCCGTCGAGCAGCTCGACGAGATCCTGGCGGTGCCCGGCATCGACATGATCCAGTGGGGACCGGCCGACTACGCCATGAGCATCGGGCGGCCGGGCGGCTGGTTCGACCCCGATGTCCGCGAGGTCGAGCGCGACGTCCTGACCCGCAGCCTGGCGGCCGGCGTCCAGCCCCGGGCCGAGATCACCGACCCGGCCGATGCGCAGCGCTATCTCGACCTTGGCGTCCGCCATTTCTGCATCGGCACGGACATGCAGATCCTGTACCACTGGTGGGCCGAGCGCGGTGCCGCGCTCGGCGAGATCCTCGGCGTCGAGCCTGGCGCCACCCCCGACGGAGGGCGATCATGACGTTCACCAACCTGCGCGACGCGACCCGCGAGGACTGGGACCGCATCGATGTGCTCGACGCGGCCCGGACGGACTACGCGGCGGCGCCGCTGGCGCTGCTCGAATCCCTCAACGGCGGCGACCCGGCGGGCTACACGCTCAACCCGTACGACCACAGCCGGCAAGCCGCCACGCGCGCGCTGCGAGCCGGCGAATCGAGCGAGATGATCGTGTCCGTTCTGTTCCACGACGCGGCCGACCGGCTGGCGCCGGCCAACCACGGCCAGATCGCGGCCGAGCTTCTTCGCCCGTTCGTGTCCGACGACCATTACTGGATGGTCAAGATGCACGGCCTGTTCCAGAAGGAGAACTTCGCCCATCACGCGTACTGGGGCAGCGGCGTCCTCGACGCGATGCTCGACCCGTATCGTGACCACCCGGCCTTCGAGCTGACCCAGCGCTTCTGCCGCGACTACGACGCGACGTCGTTCGATCCAGCCTACGAGGCGCTCCCGGTCGAGGCGTTCATGCCGCAGATCAGGGAAGTCTTCGACCGCCCGTACTCGTTCCAGGCGTAGATGGCCGGCGGCCCGGTCCGGGCCCACGATGAGCCGGCTCACTGGTCTGCGGCCCACGGTGCCCGATCTGCCCGCCCGTTCGATGCTTGATTTGCCGCGTCTGGGACACGCCGTTCCGCCGATGCCTATGGACGGCATAACGGGTGGAGATCGGCGGTGAAACGCTCGCGGCCCCTTGAATATGCCGTCCATTGGCATCTAGAAGGCAGGTTCGCGCGGGCCGCCCAAATCAAGCATCGGCCCGGAAGCTGCGGCGGCCAGTTGCACTCCGCGCCGGTCCGCCCGGCTCGCCCGATCAGCCCGCGTCGATCCGCAGCCAGCGGATGTTCTTGATGCAGTCCTCCTCTCCCCAGAAGACGAGGAAGACGGCGCCGTCGGGCTCGAGGACCATCTGCGGGAAGCCGAACTTGAGCTGAGCCAGCTCCTCGCCCGGGTTGGTGTCGCCGGTCATCCCGGACGACTGACCGCGCCACAGCGGGACCGTTTCCTCGTTGACCCAGGTGTCGCCATCGAGGCGTGCGGTCGTCGCCCATAGCCCCGCCTCGTCGTTGCGACGGTAGACGGCGAGGATCCTGCCGTCGGGCAGCTCGATGGTCTTTGTCGTCTGGGCCAGGAAGCCGGTCAGCCCGCGCTGCCAGGTCGCGCCCTGATCGTGGCTGATGGCGTACGGCGTGGCCAGCGTCTTGCCCGTTTCGAGGTCGACCACCCAGGCGACTGTCAGCCAGCGGCCGTCCCGGAGCTCGAGGAAGTGCTGCTCCCAGTGGATGATGCGTTCGGCCCAGCGATCGAACTCGGTGATGTATCTCGGCCAGGTCCGGCCCTGGTCCTCGGACACGAGCAGGATCGCGTTCATCCCGTTCGGGGCGTCGCCGTTCCAGCCCATCCAGGTGGAGCACGGCCAGACCCAGCGGCCGTCGCCCAACTCGGTGATCGAATGACACACCTCGAAGGCCGGGCCCTCGAGCGGCGGCGCGATGCGCTCGATCGGGCTCCAGGTGTGCCCGCGGTCCTGGCTGCGAGTGAGGATCAGCTCCATCTCGGTGTAGCCGAGGGTCGGCACATTGACGACGCTGGCCTCGGGGTCGTCGCGGTACATCAGGGCGCCCATCGCGACGACCGAGCCATCGGCCATCAGGTTGGAGCGGACCGATTGGGTCGTCGGTCGGCCGGGCGGATCGGGGACGACGCGCTCCGGCGCGGTCCAGGTCGCGCCGCTGTCGGTGGAGTGGGTGGCGTAGGTCCGGTAGTCGAGCGCCACGTCGGCCTCGGCGATGTCGAACGTGACCAGGAGTTCGCCATCGTCGAAGCGGACGATGGTCGGATGCCAGGTGTGCCTCGAGCGCAACTCGGGCCGTGGGTTGCGATAGACGAGACCGGTCTCGCGGACTGCGATCATCGGGTTGGGACCTCGGGACTTCGGATGGCCAACGATTACGGGCGACGACGGGCAACCCGTCGCCCTGCGAGCTGAACGTCGTCGCCATCAAGCGAGATGGCGATCCGCCGTCGCCTCGGATGGGTCACCATGGAAGGGTCGGCATCGCGGACTCCAGCCTTGACCGGTCGAGGCTGGATTGTAGACAATCTCACGGGCGCCGCAAGTCCCCGTGGCGCGCCAGGAGGAACGATCGTGGTCGACGCACTGGACGCCCCCAGCTTCATCGGCGTCGCCCGCGCCCGGGTCGATTCGGAAGAGAAGGTCCGTGGCACGACTCGCTACGCCGCCGACCAGCGGCAACCCGGCCTGCTCCACGCCCGGATCGTCCCGAGCGTCTACGCCCACGCCAGGATCCGCGGGATCGACGCGTCGGCGGCTCTCGCCATGCCCGGCGTCGTGGCGGTGCTGACCGCCGCCGACCTGCCGATCGCCGCCGCCGACGACATGCGGATGTTCGAGCCATTGGCGCGCGACGAGGCGCTCTTCGTCGGCCACCCGATCGCGCTGGTCATCGCCGAGACGGAGGCCGCCGCCGCCGATGCCGCCGCCGCGGTCATGGTCGACGCCGAGCCCCTGCCTGTGGTGACCGATCTCGAGAGCGCCATGCGCCCCGATAGCCCGCTCGCGCGGCTCACCTCGATCTTGCCGGCCGGCGCTGACGACGCCGAGGAGAACACGGCCAAGTCCGCTCATGCCGCCGTCGGTGGCGAAGGCGCCCAGGTCCTCGACGAGGACTTGTCCGACAACGTCCACAACCGCAAGCGCTACACCTTGGCCGACAGCGTCGCGGCGTTGGCCGGGTCGGCGGTCACGGCCGAGGCGACGTTCCGCACGAACTGGGTCTACCAGGGCTACATCGAGCCGCACGCCGCGACCGCCTGGCTCGAGCCGGACGGCGTCCTGACCGTGTCGACCGCGACCCAGGGCATCTTCTACGTGCGCAAGCAGCTGGCCAAGATCTTCGGCCGGCCGATCGCCAAGGTCCGCGTCCGGTCGGCGCCGCTGGGCGGCTCGTTCGGGTCGAAGATCCTCATCGTCGACCCGCTGGCGGCCGCGGCGGCGCTGATCCTGCGCCGGCCGGTCCGCCTCGCGTTCGACCGCCGTGACGACATGGCCGGCACCAATCCGGCGCCTGGCTCGCAGATCGAGCTGCGCATCGGCGCCACCAGCGACGGGCACCTGACTGGGCTGGACGCCCGGCTCGTGTTCGACACCGGCGCCTACATCGAATGGTCGATCGAGGGCATCGCGGCCGTGCTGATCGGCGGGCCGTACCGCTGGGCGGCTTTCGACGTGCGGGCGTATGGGGTGCGGACCAACCGGTTCGGCACTGGCTCGTATCGCGGACCCGGGGGACCGCAGGCCGCGTTCGCGCTCGAATCGCTGATCGACGAGCTAGCAGCGAAACTCGAGCTCGACCCGATCGAATTCCGGGCACGCAACCTGGCCGCCGAGGGCGACCAGATGGTCGACGGCGAGCCGTGGCCCGGGCTCGGTCATGCCGCGGCC
>JANMBS010000059.1:0-5005 GCA_031360525.1 Thermomicrobiales bacterium | reverse complement strand
GACCGGCTCGATCATCGGCAACCTGCTGCTGGTCCTGGGTCTGAGCGCCCTGGTCGGCGGCTTGAAGAACGGATCGCAGACATTCAGTGCGAAGATCGCGGTCTCGAACGCGGCGCTGCTCGTGCTCGCCCTCATCGGCCTCTTCGTGCCCGCCATCTTCGCCTTCACCACCGCCGACCAGACGCCGGGCTCGATCACCGAGGAATCGGTCCTCGTCGCCATCGTCCTCATCATCGGCTACGTCCTGTCGCTCGTCTTCCAGTTCAGCCACCCGGACGTGACACTCGGAGCGGGTGCCGAGGACGAGCACGGCGGGCCACCCTGGAGCGGCCGGACGGCCGTCGTCGTGCTGCTGGGCGCGGCCGCCCTGCTGGCGGTCCTGTCGGAGATCCTCGTCAGTTCGATCGAGCCCTTCATCGAATCGTTCGGGCTGTCGTTCTTCTTCGTCGGCGTTGTCATCATCCCGACCATCGGCAACCTCGCCGAGCATCTCGTCTCGGTCCAGCTGGCGGCCAAGAACAAGATGGAGTTCGCGCTGGCGGTGACCTTCGGGTCGAGCCTCCAGGTCGCGCTCTTCGTGGCGCCGGTCCTGGTGCTGCTCGGCGCCCTCATGGGCCAGGACATGAACCTCGTGTTCACGCCACTCGAGATCGCGGCCGTCGCGGCGGCGGTCGGGATCAGCGCGCTCATCGCCATCGACGGCGAGACGAACTGGCTCGAGGGCGCGCTGCTCACGCTGGTCTACGCGATCCTTGCCATCTCGTTCTTCGAGTTCAAGGTCTGACGAGGTGGCGACGGCGCGGAGGGGATCACGCCGCCGCCTCGAGGCGTTCGCTGGATCAGGCCGCGGCTTCGGCCTCGGCGGCTTCGTCGATCTCCGGCTCCCGGTCGTCATCGTCTGACGTGCCCGGGTCGAACGCCGCCTCGGCGATCGGCTCGGTGGCGGCGGCCTCGCCGAGCGCGACGGCCTGGTCGGACAGCGAATCGGCGGCCTGCTGCGCCTCGTAGTCCTTCTTGCGCCGGCCCGAGAGCATCTCGACGTGCGAGGCGACGATCTCGGTCTTCCAGTGGCGAGCGCCCTTCTCGTCGTCCCACGAGCGCGTCTGGAGTCGCCCCTCGATGGCGACCTGCTGGCCCTTACCGAGGTAGCGGCCGGCGATCTCGGCCAGGCGGTCCCAGGACACGACTGGGTGGTACTCGGCCTTCTCCTTGCCGCCTCCCAGGAACTCGTTGCTGGCCACGGTGAACGTCGTGACCGTCTTGCCCGAAGCGAGGCTGCGCATCTCCGGGTCGCGCGTGAGGCGACCCGTGAGGACGACCCTGTTCATCGTCCGATCTCCTTCCCGGTCGGCCGGCTGCGCCGATCTCGACCCTGCGTCTCCGGCGGGATGACGAGATCACCCTAGCGACGTGCCCTGCACGGCCACGTATCGGGGTCTTACCCGTCGCTCATCGCGGCGTCAAGTGGGCTCATTTACGCGCCGGTCTTGTGGCGCGTCAATGGCCGTGGAGACATGAGTGGCCAGCCTGTCCGGGCCGGCTGGGCACGATCAGCCACATGCCGACGGCCGGCGCTACCTGATGTCCGAAGTCTCGGTATCGAGCGCGAACGCCTCCACCTCGAGGGCGACGGCTCGTTCCTCGGGCCGCAGCCCCGGCGGCGAGTCATCGGGACCGCGGACCGAGAGCACGAAGCAGGCGCCCACATCTTCGAGCATCACCACGTCACCCGGCTCGACCGCCCGGCCGTCACCGAGGGCGACGACCACCCAAAGCTGCGACCGACGCGTCGGGTCGCGACGTCGCTGGAGGGTCCTCATAGCCGCATCTTGCACCCAGCGCGAGACGGTTGCGGTCACAATCGATCAGTGTTCGAGAAGCCACCGCGGCGACGGCTCCCTACCATCAGGGTCGACGGAACCGCTACCGAAGAGGAAACCGACATGACCGATACGCAGAAGCCCGCCAAGAGCATCAAGCTGTTCTCCGACGACGAGCGCGAAGCCATGAAGGCGCGCGCCAAGGAGCAGAAGGCCGAAGCGCGCCGCGGCCAGGACCAGGCGGCCGGTGAGGCCGACGTGCTCGCGAAGATCGCGGATATGCCGGCATCGGATCGCGTCATGGCCGAACGGATCCATGCGATCGTCAAGGCCAGCGCGCCGGCCCTTATGGCTAAGACCTGGTACGGGATGCCCGCCTACGCAAAGGATGGCAAGCTCGTCTGCTTCTTCAAGGCCGCGGACAAGTTCAAGTCGAGGTACGCGACGTTCGGTTTCGAGGAGAACGCGAACCTCGACGATGGCAGCATGTGGCCGACGTCGTGGGCGCTGACGAAGTTGAGCGCCGCCGACGAGAAGAAGATCGGAGAGCTCGTGAAGAAAGCGGCGGGCTGAGGAAAGCGCGTCGCTGGGTCAGGTGACCGGAGCAGCCGGGGCCTGGATCGGCGGAGGCCGCCGGCGCAGTCCCTGGTCGAGCATGGCGACGACCCCCGCACCGGCCACCCCGGCAAGGGTCGCGAGCATCGCACCCCCGAATCCGAAGGCGCCGAGCACGATCGCGCCGCCGATGCTGCCGATGGCGAGTGCGCCGGCATTGGCTGCTGAGAACAACGAGAAGGCGCTGCCGCGATCGGCATCCCGGCTCCGACGCGACATCTCGACGAGCAGTGGCGTGATGACGAGACCTCCGCCGGCCCCGGTCAGCACCCCGGCCACGATGAGGAGGTGCGTCGTGGGCGGCAGCGTGAGCACGAGAACGGCCACTGCTGTCGCGGTGAGTCCCGTGATGACCAGCAGGATCGGGCGGATGCGGTCGGACAGCCAGCCTGACGGCACGCGTGACAGCAGGATCGCGATCCCGTCCGCGACGAAGAAAAGGCCGATGTTCGCGCCGGCCGCCTCCGCCCGCTGCGGGAGGAACGCGACGATCACGCCCCAGTGGGCGATATAGAGCAGGTCGATCGCGATGAGCGAGGTCCACGCGCGGCGGAACGCGAACCCGAGGTGACGCCGCGCGACACCGGTCGGACCGTCGGCGCCTGACTCGCCGGTCGGTCGGAATGGGAAGGGCACGACTCGGACGATCGCGAGACCGGTCAGCACGAACGCCACGGCCATCAGTGCGACCCCGTGGAGAGATGTCGCCGCCAGCACAACGAGCGAGAGCGGCGGGATGGCGACCAGGGTCAGGTTGTGAGCGCTGCCAACGAAGGCGAGACCGAATCCACGCCGATCCGCGGCGACAAGCCTGGGGACGAGCGAGAGCGCCGCCGGCAGCGTGGCCGCGATGCCGATCCCCTGGAAGACACGGGCCGCGAAGAATGGCGCCGACGGTCCCCCGGGCTCGACCCCGGGTAACAGGAGGATGGCGCAGCCCATAAGGTAGGCAAGCCCACCGACCGTGAAGGCGCGCAGACCGCCGACGCGATCGACCACGACGCCGGCCACGAACGCGGCAGGGATCTGCACCAGCGCCGCGGTCCCGACGATCACCCCGATCTGCGGGTCGGGGACGCCGGCGCGAGCGAGGGCGATCGGCAGGGACGCGGTGAACGCATGGAAACCGGCCTGCACCGCGAAGAGAGCGACGGCAAGCCGGAACACGCACCAATCATCGCGCACCGGCAGGGTCGAGATCGGCCGCCGGCCCCGGCGGTCCGGGCCCAGGGCGGGTCGGCGGGTCGGCGGGGGCGGCCGAACCTGCCGGGCGGCGGGCAGGCACGACGCTAGCAGGCGGCGCTCACCCGAAATGTACCGGCGATGCATCCGGGCTTACCAGGCGCCCACCACCCCCGGGACGTCAGCCGGCCGCGATCCCGTTCTTGTCGAGGTGCGGGCCGTCGCCCCTGCGCGTCCCGCTCGGTGGAAGGTCGGTGTGCCCGACATCGACCAGGCCGTGGCCGTCATCCGCCATCGTCGAGGAGCGGTCCGCGGTACCCGTGCGTCGCTCCCGACGTGCGGTCGGGCTCGGTCGGGGGTTCGTGATGGCCAGGATCGTCTGGTCGGGTGTCGGCGCGTGGAGCGTGTAGAGGTCGCAGAAGAGGGCGACCAGTTCGGGATCGAACTGGGTCCCGGCGTGTTGCTGGAGCTCGATGATCGCCGCGTCGTGCGACATGGCGCGCTTGTAGGGTCGGTCGTGGGTCATCGCGTCGTAGGCATCGGCGATCGCGACGATCCGGGCCCCCAGCGGGATCTCGTTCGCCCGCAGCCCGTACGGGTAGCCGTGGCCGGCGAAGCGTTCGTGGTGGTGGAGGATGATCGGCACCGCGTCGCGCAGGGCGGCCGCGTGCTCGAGGATGACCTGCCCGATGCGCGGGTGCTGGACGACGGACCGCCATTCGGCCGAAGTGAGTGGCGCGGGCTTGTCCAGGATCGCCGCGGGAACCGCGACCTTGCCGACATCGTGGAGGAGGGCCGCCACCCGGATCCGGTCGACCTCGACGTCGGGGAGCTCGAGCTGGCGGGCCATCTCGACGACGATCGCCGTGATGAGCGCCGAGGGCTGTCCGCGATCGTGGGGGAGCGGCGCGATGAACGAGGTCAGCACGTCGGTCGCGGCGTCGCGGGCTCGACGACCGATCTCCATGGCACGCGCCCGACCGGCCTCCGAGATCGGTGCCCGCGGCACACGGGAATCCTCGTCGGGCTCCTCGAAGATGTAGGTCTGGTTGCGGCCGAGCGACTTGGCCGAGTACATCGCGGCATCCGCGTCGCGGATGAGCGTCTCCATCCGGAGCTGCAGGCCGGAGCCGCCGGCGATCCCGATCGAGACCGTGACCGACAGCGCGGCGTTGCCTTCGATGGCGAACCGCCCACGCTCCACGAGCTCGCGCAGCTTCTCGCTCAGCGCCGCTCCTTCCTCGACATCGGTCTCGGTCAGGATCAGCATGAATTCCTCGCCGCCGTAGCGACCGATCATGTCGGTGCCTCGGAGGTTGACGGCCAGGGTCTGGGCAACCCCGCGGAGCACGACGTCGCCGACGCCGTGGCCGTACGTGTCGTTGACG
>JANMBS010000048.1:0-3361 GCA_031360525.1 Thermomicrobiales bacterium | reverse complement strand
GGCCGATGCGCTTCTTGATGGTGGTGAAGTTGGTCAGCATGCCACCGAGCCAGCGCTTCTGGACATAGGGCATGTTGGCGCGCGTCGCCTCGGCGACGATGGGCTCCTGGGCCAGCTTCTTGGTCCCGACGAAGAGGACCTGGTCGCCACGGGCGACGGTCTCGCGGACGAATTCGAGGGCGACATCGAGACGCTGGACGGTCTGCGCCAGGTCGATGATGTGGATCCCGTTGCGCTCGGCAAAGATGAAGGGCTTCATCTTCGGGTTCCAGCGGCGGGTCTGGTGGCCGAAGTGGACACCGGCCTCGAGCAGCTGGCGCATGGAAACGGACGGCACGTGCGCGACCTCCTGTCGGTTTTCTTCCTCCGCGGACCTCGTCGCCGGGGGCCGGTGGGCTTTTCGCCCTGCCGGCACCGTCCCGGTCGGAACGGTCCGCGTGTGTGCTCCACGCCGTGTGGCGCGGGCGTCTTGTCTGGCGGCTCGGGGTCATGCCCCGGACCGGGCGGGAGTGTAGCACGGGTCGGGTCCGAGGCCGGTCGAGGCCGGGGGGGCATATCGAGGGCGGTTGAGGTCCGGGGGCGCCGGGACGGCCGGGCCGCCGGCCTCCCTCGCCAAGGTGTGTCGCCTCAGAGACGACAAGACCAGCCCCAGGGAGCCGGAATGCGTCTCCCAGGCACGAGATGTTGCCTCGCAGACGACAAAGGCCGCCCGGGCGGGCAGTTCCGGTGCCTTCGACCCCTTGGCGTCGTCTGTCAGGCGACGCCCGCTTGCGACTAGCCTGTTCCTCCCGCGACATCGCGGTTCTAGATCGCGTGGCGATGGTGCCGCACGCGGCCTTCGGGCTCGACGACGACGAGATCCAACCGCAATGGCAATCGCGGCACGGCGGACCCGTCGGGCAACGACCCGCGGTCGAGAAGACCGTACGCCGCCGCACGGACGCGCGAACGCTTGCGGTGGTCGACGGTCTCCTCGGGAAGGCCGTACCCACGACCCGCACGCCAGCGGACCTCGACGACCACGAGCGCGGGCGGAGGCCCCGGGTCGATCGCCACGATATCGAGTTCGTGGTGACCGACATGGACGTTCCGAGCCAGGACGGTCCAACCAGCTTCCGCGAGCAGCGATGCGACCAACGTTTCGGCGGCATCACCCGCCTGCTGGGCAGTCGTTCGCGTCGGGTCGCCGGGTCGGTCGGCCATGCCGGCATCGTCGCAGCCGGCCCTTATCAGGCACTTATGAGGATGGCCGCGGGTCGGTCGCGGGCTGCTGGCGGGCCGGCACGTCGCGGACGAGCCGGGCCAGGTGGCCACACCGCCTTCTTCAGGCCGGCGCCGTCAACTCCAGGGACGCCAGGTCCAGCGCGTCGAGCATCGCGTCGTCGGCCATGACGGGGGTGAGTTCGCGGGCGAGCAGCGCGTGTGCCTCGCTCGAGGCGGCCGGATCGGCCAGCAGGTCGAGCTCGAGCTGGTCGCCGGCCAGCGTCCGCTGCAGCGCCAGGAACGAGCGCCGGTGGAACGGCGTGAGCCCCAGCCGCCGGATGGCCATCCGGTGCTCGAGCGTTGCGTAGCCCTGGTTGCGCTCCCAGCCATAGCCCGGATACCGCAGCGCGAGCCGCTCCATCATCCTGTCCCGGACGACCTTGGCGACGACCGAGGCACACGCGATCGAGTACACCTTGGCGTCGCCGTCGACGATGTTCGAGTACGGCCCGACGAGGGCCTCGAAGCCCGTGATCCGATTGCCATCGACGAGGACGTGCTCATGCCCGCCGGCACGTGCGATCGCCCGGCGCATCGCGAGGTGCGTGGCGTGATAGATGTTGAGCTGGTCGATCTCGCGGACCGAGGCGGCACCGATCCCGACAGCCGCCGCGCGCGCGCGGATCATCGGCGCGAGACGTTCGCGCTGACCCGCCGAGAGCGTCTTCGAGTCGCGAACCCCGGGGATCCTGTGACAGCCGGGCCGCATGATCACCGCCGCGGCCACCACGGCGCCGCAGGTTGGTGCGACCCCCACCTCGTCGACACCGACGACCCGGACGAGTCCCGCATTCCAGAGTCGGCGTTCGTGGCGGAGTGTCGGGACGATCGGAGCCATCGACCGATAGCCTACCGGAATCGAACGACCCCGCCGGATCGGCGGGGTCGGGGCGGAACGACGAGGGGGACGATCGTGCCGCCCGGGCGTCAGCCGTTGGTGCGGCGCTCTCGCAGGGTGGCTGCCTTGCCGACGCGGTCACGCAGGAAGTAGAGCTGGGCGCGCCGAGCGACACCGTGGCGGACGACCTCGATCTTCTCGATGCGCGGGCTGTTGATCTTGAATGTCCGCTCGACACCGACCCCGGACGCGATGCGCCGAACCGTGATGGAGCGGGTGATCCCGCCGCCGCGCAGGCGCATGACGGTCCCCTCGAAGACCTGGATGCGCTCGCGGTTGCCCTCGACGACCTTGGCCGACACCTTGACGGTGTCACCGGTGGCGAGTTCGGGCAGGTCGGTGCGGAGCTGGTCCTTGACGATCTCGTCGAGCACGGTCACGGGGCGGTTCCTGACTCAAACTGGGCAGCCGTGGCTGCGGGTGGGTGTTCGGAAGGGACGCGGACTGCGTCGGCGGCGGAGTATAGCATCTCCCCGCGAGGCATCAGTCGTCGGGCGCCAGGTCCGGGCGGCGGCGCCGCGTCCGCTCGACCGCCTGCTCGTGTCGCCAGCGGGCGACGGCCCCGTGATCGCCTGACGTCAGGATCGATGGCACGTCCATTCCGCGGAAGACCGCCGGCCGGGTGTACTGCGGATACTCGAGCAACCCGTCCGAGAAGGACTCCTCGACGGTCGAGGCCTCCTCGATCGCGCCCGGTAGCAGCCGGATGACGGCGTCGATGACGACCAGCGCGGGCAATTCGCCCCCAGTCAGCACGTAGTCGCCGATTGACAGCTCGAGATCGACAAGCGAGCGGATGCGCTCGTCGACACCTTCGTAGCGAGGACAGATGAAGATGAGATGCGATCGCGCGGCGAGGTCGGCCGCTCGCGCCTGGCGGAAGACCTCGCCGACCGGATCGAGCAGGATCACCACCGAATCCGGACGGCGCAGGGCGTCGAGGGCGTCCGCGACCGGTTCGGGACGCAGGATCATCCCCGCTCCCCCGCCGTAGGGTGCGTCGTCAACAGACCGGTGACGGCCGATCCCCCACTCGCGCAGGTCGTGGATCCGGATCGAGGCGATGCCCTGCTCCTGGATGCGCCCCGGGATGCTCTGGGCGAGCGGTCCGTCGAACATCGCCGGGAAGAGCGCCAGGACTTCGATCTCGAGGGTCATGCCTCGGGGGCCTCGGGGGCGTCGCGCACGTCGTGGGCTGGG
>JANMBS010000598.1:0-3156 GCA_031360525.1 Thermomicrobiales bacterium | reverse complement strand
GATGCCCGTGCCGCCGTCGGGCGGGACTGCCGGGACCTGACCGCGGATCGGCCAGAGCACTCGCATCTCGATCTCATCGACGGCGAGCCGGTCGCCGGCGGCCAGGCTGAGCCGGATCGGGGCGTCGGGGCCCGACAGCTCGCGCAGCCATGCGGCGTAGCCGGGGCCCGGGCCGCGCATCCCAGGTTCGAAGACGCGTTTGACGTTGTAGCGCTCGAGAAGCAGGGCGAGCCCGCCCACATGATCCTCGTGGGGGTGCGACAGGATCACCGCGTCGATCCGGCGATCCCACGGCGGGATCCGGCGGTCGAGCGCGACGAGCAGCCGGTCGGGATCGGGGCCGCCATCGATGAGCAGTCGGCCACCAAGTGAGCCCTCGACGAGGATCGCGTCGCCCTGCCCGACATCGAGGATCGAGACGCGAGGCGAGGCGGTCGGACGTGCGGCGACCACGCTCCCGGCGACCGAGACGGCGACGATCAGGGCCGCGATCGCGGCGCGACGAACCCGCCGACCCGGGTCGGGGGTCGAGGCGGGCGCATTCGGCCCGGTGCCGGGTAGGCGCGTGGATCGCCCAGCGCTGCCGGTCGAAGCCACCCTGGCGCGTGGCCTGCGACGCCACCAGGTGACAGCCACGAGACCGGCAGTGGCAACGCCCGCCGCGGCGAGGTCGAACGGCGGCATCAACGTCACGCTCGCGAAGGGGAGGCCGGCGGTCGTCTGGACGACGAGAACGAGGATCCGCAGGATCACCCAGCCGGGTGCCGCGACCACGGCCCCCAGGATCGGTGGCGCCCCGCCGCCGAGTGCGAGCCCGCCACCCAACGCCAGGATCCCGGCCGCCATCGCCGGGGCGATCAGGGGGACGACGAGCAGGTTCACGATCGGCGACAGGATCGCAAGTCGGCCGAAAGACACGAGGATGATCGGCAGCGTCGCGGCCTGCGCCGCCAGCGAGACTCCGAGGCTCTCGGCCAGCCAGTGCGGCAGCCGGCCGCGCCCGATCGACTCGATCCAGGCGGTGAGCGGCGTGGCCCAGGCGATCAGTCCGGCCGTTGCCAGCGACGAGAGCTGGAAGCCGGCGTCCCCGATCAGTGCGGGATCCGCGATCAGAAGAACGGTCGCGGCCCACCCGAGGGCCGCCGCGGCGCGGCCCGCCCGACCGGTCTCGCGCGCGAGCAGCACCACCCCGGCCATCAGCGCGGCTCGCACGACAGATGCGGAAGCCCCGGCGAACGCCACGTACGAGACGATCGCCACGATCGTGATGACCGACCGACGCCGGCGCCCGAGACGGCCGGTCATCGCTGCGATGGCCGCCGCGACGATCGCGATGTTCCAGCCCGAGATCGCCACGACGTGACTGACACCGGCCGTCGTGAACGCGGCCGCGAGATCGCGGTCGACCCGGTCGCGCAAGCCGATGAGGATGCCCGCCGCAAGACCCGCCTCGGGTTCGGGCAGGACGCGGGTGAGCGCCTCGCCCGCGCCGCGGCGCAGTGCCTCGAGCCGACGACCGAGGTCGTCGGGGACGGGCCCGATATCGAGGGTGCGGGACGTCAAGGTCCCGACGGCCCCGATCCGTTGGAGGTACTGCCCGTACGGCGAATCCGGGCGTTCCCGGATCGACCCGTCGACGACGACCTCGTCGCCCGGGATCACCACCGGGTAGCGCGGCAGCGTGGCCGCGACGCGGAAGGGTGGGCCGTCACCCTCGGTCGCGAGCGTCGCGGTCTGGGTGCCGTTGCGTGGCGACCCGACTGCTTCCACGACCAGGTGCCACGGTCCCTCGCCGGCCGGCGGGTGGTCGAGCGGCGGTGCACCCGCCGGGACGACCGCGAGCCGGATGGCGATGGCCGCTGCGCCGAGCATGGCCGGGAGCAGCGCCCCGATGCCGAGATGTGGACGTGCCTCACGGACCAGAAGGACCGCGGCGAGGGCGAGCGCGATCGCTGCGCCGAGATGGCTCGGTGCGACCTGCCCGGCTGCCACCGCGGCGACGATGGCCCCGATCGCCAGACGGCTGCTCCGACCCACGTCAGGAAACCGTCACGAGGTCCTTGAGAGAGGCGAACGTCTTCTCGCCGACGAGCCTGCGCGTGCGCAGCTCCTCGATCGCGGCGAACGGCTGTTCATCTCGAGACGCGACGATCTTCGCGGCGGTGATCGGCCCGATCCCGGGCAGTGTGTCGAGTTCAGCCTCGGTCGCCCGGTTGAGGTCGATCGGTCCGCTCACCGGGGCAGCGCCCGCTCCCCGGCCGCCCCCTCCGGCGAGCGGGCGTCCCGGTGGAGTTGCTGCGTCGTCGCGCGACGGGACCCGGATCTGGTCTCCGTCCTGGAGCGCGGCAGCAAGATTGAGTTCGCGTCCTGCGCGCTCGGTGTCGACTCGCCGACCATACCCGCCGGCCGCGGCGACCAGGTCGCCCACGCGCGAACCCGCAGGCAGGCGAAAGACGCCCGGCCGCTCGACCGCCCCGACGATCTCGACCACGACGATCCGCCCGCTACCCGACACCCCGCGCGGATCCGCGTTCGCGGACATCCCCGGCTGTGCGCTGTCGAGCGGGACGCCGCCTTCGACCGCGACCCTTCCGCCCGATCCCGACCCGAACGCCAGGACGAACGCGCCGACCGCGAGCAGGAGGGCGAGACCGCCCGCCACGATCGCCGACCGTGGCACGCGCACCACGCGATCGGGAGCGGGACCGGCGGCGGCCTCGCGCCCGAGTGTCATGTCTGCCGGGTCCTCGAGGATGCGCCAGGGCGTCGCGCTCGGATCCACGGATCGACCTCCCCGGCGGGATGGTCAGGCTTAAGCCTTCAAGCGACGCGGCGAGTCGTCGGCTCGACTCTAGGTGTACCCGCTTAGCTGCGGATTGGCGGGGCCGGCGGCTCATGCCTCCCGCCCTTGACACCGTTTCGACCGCGGGCGTATATATCGCGCAACGCTATATCACAACCTGTACGAAGGGGAGGAGCCGGTGACCGACGACAACCGGCCGTTCCTCGAGCGGCTGGACCAGAGCATCCGCCGGAGCGTCGTGTGGCGCTCGCTCTTCCGCCAGCCCTACCCGCGCGACGAGCGCTCGCGCGCGTACGCGGTCATGAACAACGTCTTCCTGCACATCCACCCGGTCCGTGTCCGCCAGCACGCGG
>JANMBS010000597.1:0-3874 GCA_031360525.1 Thermomicrobiales bacterium | reverse complement strand
GGCGCGGACCTCGTCGCGTTCAGCGGCGGGAAGACGATCCGCGGCCCCCAGGCCTCGGGGTTCCTCGCCGGCCGCGCCGACCTCCTCATCTCGGTCGGGCTCCAGCAACAGGACATGGATGTTCTCGAGGCGACCTGGGCCCGCCGCGCACTGGTCGAGAACGGCGTCATCCCGCGGCCCCCGACGCACGGCATCGGTCGCTCCATGAAGACCGGCAAGGAGGAGATCGTCGGCCTGCTCGTGGCCCTCGAGCGCTACGCAGTCCGCGACGAAGCGGCCGAAACGGCGCGCTGGACCGACGTCGCCGACCACCTCGCCGCCGGGCTGGCCGGAATCCCCGGCCTGTCGGTCCGGCGCGAGGCGCGCCAGGCCGACGGCCGGCCGGTGCCGATGACGATCGTGACCATCGATCCGAGCGCCTATGAGTCGACCGCCGTCGAGCTTGTCCGTCGGTTCGCGACGCGAGACCCGATCGTGATGGTCGGCGATCACGACGTCGAGGCCAACGTCCTGCGCCTCGATCCCGAGAATCTGGACATGGCCGGAGCGGACGAGGTCATCGCGGCGTTCCGCGATGGCGGGGCCTGAGTTATCCCGCGACGGGCTCAGACGAGCGGTCGACCCTCGCGGACGACCGTGCGGCCGCCCTGGATGACATCCCGGACGCGACGCAGCCCGGCCAAACCGTCGGCATCGGCGATCGGATCGCCTTCGACCGAGACCAGGTCGGCCGCCAGGCCCGGGCTGATGGCCCCGGTCTCGCCGGCCAGCCCGAGCGCGTCGGCGGCGTCGGCGGTGATGGTCCGGATAGCCCGCCATGGCTCGAAGCCGAGCAGGGCCGCGTAGACCTGGGCGCTGCAGGCGACGGAGTCGAACGTGACGATCGGCATGCCCATGCCCATGCCGCCGATGAACCGCACTCCTCGATCCGCCATGTCGCGCATGAACCCGAGGCGCGGCTCCAGCTCGCTCGGCACGTGGGGCAGGGCCCAGTGGTCGAACACGGGGATGTCACCATCGCTGGCCGCGTCGTGCTCGCGGTGGAGCTGGACCTCCCCGATCGTCGGGTCGACCCAGATGCCGCGCTCGGCGATCCGGTCGGCCACGGCGGTGTCGTACGAATAGGCCCGATCGCGAACCGGGTGATCGGTCCACCAGACGCCGCCGTGGATGATCGTGTCGATGCCGGCCTCGGCGGCGGCGCGGTTGCTGACGGTCGTCAGCGAATGGGCCAGCACCGGCAGCCCCAGCCGGTGCGCCTCGCCGGCGGCCGCGGCCAGCGTGGCGGTGTCGTACTGCTGCGAACGCGGGTTCGAGGTCGGCGTGTAGCCGCCGCCGGAGGCCATCAGCTTGATCGCGTCGACGCCCGCCTTCTTCGACGCTCGGACGCGCGCGATGACCGCCTCGGTCGTGTCGGCCTCACCGCCCAGGAACCAGTAGTGGCCGGCCGTGGTCGTGATGGGTGCTCCAACGACGAGCAGGCGCGGCCCTGGGATGAGGCCGTCGCGGATCGCGGCACGGACCGCGAACGCCACGTCCTCGCGGCTTCCGGTGTCACGGGCGGTCGTCGTCCCCGACAGCAGGAGCGTCCGCATCGCGACGGTTGCACGGATGATCGACCTCTCCACGGGCTCGGGCCGGGCGATCTCGCGGTAGTCGGGCGCGGCCGGGAAGTGCATGTGGATGTGCGTCTCGACGAAGCCCGGCAGCAGCGACACGTCGCCGAGATCGACGACCTGATGGGTCGTCGCGATGTCGGATGGCAGGTCGGAGGCGCTGCCGACGGAGGCGATCCGGCCGTCGCCGACCTCGACCACCGCCTCCGTCAGCCAGCCGTCGAGCGTCGCGTTCGCGACGCGGGCCGCACGGACCAGCTGTCGAGTCGTCACCGTGGCCTCCTGCCTCGGGCCGCCGCGGTGGCGGCCGGCCGATAGAGTAACGGTCCCCAGCGAGTCCGGGCATTGACGAAAGGGAGGGCATGACATGTCCAAGCCGAAGGTTCTGGTGACCGGGGCGAGCGGCCTGATCGGCGGACTCGTCCTCGGCAACCTCGCCGACAAGTACGAGTTCAGTGGCCTGAGCCGCCACGCCGTCGCGGGCATCCCGTACACGGAGGCACCGATCACGGACCTGGAAGCCGTTCGGAAGGCCGTGGCCGGGATGGACATGGTCCTGCACCTCGCGGGCGAGACCAAGAATGACGACAACTGGGACGACCATTTCCAGGTCACGGCCGGCGGCACGATCAACGTCCTGCGCGCGTCCGCCGAGGCGGGGGTCCGGCGGGTCGTCGCGATGAGCACCGGCAGCACGATGTGCGGTTGGGAATGGGACGACAGCCTGCCGTACGGCAAGTTGGCCGCCGGGGAGCGGGACCTGCCGCCGTGGGACCTGCTCGACTACCGCACCCCACCGCGACCTGACAGCCCGTACGGCGCGGCCAAGCTGTTCGGCGAGGCCGCCGCGCGCTGGTTCTCCGATCGCACGCCGATGAGCGTCCTTGTCATCCGCCTCGGGGCCGTCCTGAAAGAGAACCGGCCGACCCTGATCCGGCACTTCCCGGGCTTCCTGGCCCAGGAGGACGCGGTCCAGATGATCGATCGCTGCCTGGGGGCGCCGGCGGACGTCAAGTTCGGGATCTTCGACGCGATCTCGGAGAACAGCACGCGCTGGCGCGATACGTCGCCGGCGAAGGAGGTCCTCGGCTGGCGGCCGACCGGGTCGTCGGATCGGTTCGACCCATCCGAGCTCACGCGGTGACGTTGCGCGCCGGCTTGGCCCGACGCGACATCACCCAGCCGCTCGGCACGCCCTCCAGCCTGGGGCTGTTCACCGCGGTCACCGAGATCTGGGATCCACTCAGCGCGACCGCGGTCGTCCTCGAGTCCGAGGGCGAGCGGATGGCGCTCGTGGGGCTCGACCTGTGCGGGCTGCTGGAGGCCTCGCACCGGTCGATCCGGGAGGCCGTCGCGGCCCGGACGGGCCTGCCCGCCGACCGCGTCGTGCTCAACGTGTCACACAGCCACAGCGCGCCGTACATCAGCGCCGATCTCCAGGAGCTGCTCAGGCCGTATGACCTGCGACTCCACGATGACGACTACGCCACGGCTCTCGAGACCGCCGTCGCGGAGGCGGTCGACGAGGCCGCGAACCGGGCCGTTCCAGCCCGTGTCGGCATCGGTCGCGGCACCGTCGAGCGGGTCGCCGGGAACCGCCGCCCCAAACTACCGAACGGTCGGACCGTCCATCGCTACGGCCGCCCGCCCGAGGAGGTCCGGGCCCTGCCGGAGGGGCTGATCGATCCGCAGGTGGCGGCCATCCGTTTCGACCGCCCGAACGGCGGAGCGATCGGGGCGATCCTGTCGTACAGCTGCCACCCGACCGCGTCCGGGCTCGGTATCCCGACCAACGTCTCGGCCGATTTCGTCGGTCATGGCCGGACGGCGATCGAGGCCGGTTTCGGGGGCACCTGCGTCTTCTTGCAGGGCTGCGCCGGCAACCAGGGCACCGGCAAGTGGGTATCCGGCACGGCCTGGGAGGACACGGTGGCGATGGGCGAGCGGTTCGCGAGCGGCGCGGCGAATGCGCTTCGGACGGCCCGCCCGATCTCGGATGCCAGCCTCGCCGTCGCCCGGTCCTGGCTGCCGCTCGAACTCGACCCGATCCAGCCGGTGGCCGACCTGGAGGCCGCCTTCGAGCGGGCCACCCACGACACGGGATTCGCGGGGATCGTGGCGATCGGCGACCTGCTCGTCCTCGCCCGTCGCCGGGCCGACCTCAGCGGCGCCGCGATCGTCACCATCGCGATCGGGCCGGATCTCGCGCTGGTCGTGCTGCCCGGCGAGGTCTTCCTCGAGCACGGGCTGGCCGTCCG
>JANMBS010000595.1:0-9977 GCA_031360525.1 Thermomicrobiales bacterium | reverse complement strand
TCTTGCCGCTCGGCTGGGCGCTCGTTACACTCGCCCAGACCCGATCTTCGGGTCCCGACCCACCGGAGGCCTGACCGCATGCGGATCTACGAGGGCAGCGCGCGCCAGAACTTCGAGGAGGTCTTCCGCTCCATCGGAGCGTTCCTCGACCAGCATGGGATGAAGGACGTGCTGCTTCTCGAGGCCCCCGACGGGTTCATCGTGCAGGGGCTCGTCGTGTCCGGCGCCAACACCGGGACCTGGTCTGACACGATGGGCACGCAGACCAAAGAGACGCTGACCTTCCTCGACGACGACATCGCGCGGTTCATGGAGGAAGCGGGTGCTCGCCGCGGTGGCGGCAATGGCGCCGCGGCAAGTCACTACGAGGCGGCCTTTCGCGTCATCGGTCGCTACATGGATGACCAGAAGCCGCGCGACGTCTTCTTCTTCGAGCAGGAAGGTGCGTTCGTCCTGCGCCTGCTGATGAGCGGCCAGGCAGGCTCTCGCCATGAGCTCGCCGAGTTCACCCGCGACGACATCGACGAGATGGTCGCGCGTGGCCCGGCCCTTCGCCACGCGGAGCCGGGCGCGAAACCCGCCGCGCCCGCCACCAAGACCGCCCAGCCGGCCGCCAAGACCGGGCCAACTCCCAGGACATGATCGCCATCGACCGGCCGTCCATCGAATCTGGAGGTACGCCATGAAGGCACTCAAGACAGTCGCCGTCGCGCTGGGGATCACCCTCGCGGCACTGATCGTGATCCCGCTCGCCGTCCTGGCCGGACTGTTCGTCTGGCTCAAGGTCACCGAGGAAGACGACGACGAGATCCTCGAGCTCGATCGGGAAGGCTGATCGGCATCGATCCTGTCGTCGCCGTGAACGAGACGCCCGCCGGACCGGCGGGCGTCGAACTGTCCGGCCCGGATGGGCAGCTCGCTCCGACCTCGACCACGCAACGAGACCGCCGACTGGCCGAGTTGGCGGTCCTCATCGTCATGGTCTTCTGGGCGGGAAACTTCATCGTGGTCAAGGGCGCGATCGGCATCCTGCCGCCGATCGGGTTCACCTTCCTGCGCTACTGCATCGCCGCGATCACGCTGTTGATCCTGCTGCGCTGGCGCGAGGGGGGGATCCGGCTGCCACGCGGTGATGTCGTCCCGATCCTGGTGCTCGGGGTCATCGGCTTCGGCTGCTATCAGATCCTGTGGCCGGTGGCCCTCCAGACGATCCCGGCCGGTGACTCGGCGCTGTTGATCGCCACGACCCCGGTGATGACCGCCCTGCTGGCGATGGCGATCGGTGCCGACACGCCCAATGCGGTCAAGCTCATCGGGGCATTCGTGTCTTTTGCCGGGGTGGCGCTGGTGATCGCGGCCGGCCAAGGTCTCGACCTGGGGACGTCCCTCGTCGGCGACGGCCTGACGCTGGTCGCGGCGGGATGCTGGGCGGTCTACACGGTCTTCGGTGCGCGGATCCTGCGGCGGCATTCGCCCCTCGTGACGACGACGTGGGCGATCCTGGCCGGGACCGTGTTCATGGCGCCGCTCGGCATCGCGCAGCTGGTGTCCGCCGACCTGTCCGGTGGGCTGTCGGACCTCGGGCTCCCGATCTTCCTGGCGATCCTCTACTCCGGGACTCTCGCAGCGGGGTTCGCCAACGTCATCGTCTTCCACGGCGTGAAGCTGCTGGGACCGACCCGTGTCACCGCACTCCAGTTCCTGGTCCCGGCCCTCGCCGTGGCGATGGCCGCGATCTTCCTCGGTGAACCGATCCGCCCGATCCAGGTCGTCGGTGGCGTCATCATCCTCGCCGGCGTGGCGCTCCTGCGGCGTGGGTCGTGGCCGAGCGGCGGCGCCAGGGCCGCGCGAGCGATCGGTGCAATGGCGCGGTGACCGCCCGACGGGGGAGGCGGTGACCGGCCCGGACAGGGCCGCTCCGCCCATCCCGCGGCTGCTCCCAGGGCAACCGCCGCTGGCCATCCTCGTCGACTACGACGGGACGATCGCGCTGACCGACGTCTCGGACACCGTCATGGCCGAGCACGTGTCAGGGATCTGGGAAGACGAAGTCGCAGCCTACGATGCCGGCCGGATGGGCTCGCGCCGGCTGATGGAGCTCGAGATGTCGATGATCGACGTCGAGCCTGCGGCGTTGCTGGCGACGGCCGCTGCCCAGCCGCACGATGCCGGCTTCGTGCCGTTCGTCCGGCGCGCCCAGGCAGCCGATATCCCGGTCGAGATCGTCTCCGACGGCTTCGGCTTCTTCATCGAACCGGCGCTCGAGGTGCTGGGGGTCGGGGAGTTGCCCGTCATCACCGCACGCACCACCTTTGAGGGCCGACGCGCGACGATCACCTTCCCGAACGGGCACCCGAGCTGTTTCGTGTGCGGGACATGCAAGCGCAATCGAGTCCTGGCCCACCAGGCGGCGGGCCGCGCGGTCGCCTTCATCGGCGACGGCGAGAGCGACCGCTACGCCGCCGGCCATAGCGACATCGTGTGGGCCAAGCGGTCGCTCGTCCGCATCTGCATCGAAGCCGGCTGGCCGTACCACCGATGGACCGAATTTCGCGAGATCGAGACGTGGCTCGAGGACGTGCTGGAGGCCTGGCGCACCGATCCCGCGTCACTCTCCGGCCAGCGCCCCCACCCGTTCTTCTGCGGCCCAGAGGTTTGGGGTGCGGGTCACGTCGACCCGCCGCCGACCGCGTGGCCGCAGAACGCTCGTGGCGAAGGTGAACGCCCCTAGACTCGCAGGCGTCTACTCGCTTCTGGACACCGACCTCGTAGGACCCGGGGCCGTTTCCGCCCCGTCACGCGTACCACTGGCCCGACTCACCCGAAGCGATCTGGATGGGTTCTCGTTCATGTGGGCCGCCCCGTGAGCGTCCTCGGATTCGCGCCAAGGGTCGCTTTCCGGTAGCATTTGAAAAACCCCCGGGAGGACCTGATCCATGGCGAAGTATGTCTTTGTGACCGGAGGCGTGACTTCCTCTCTTGGCAAAGGCATCACCGCCGCCAGCGTCGGGCGCATCCTCAAGGCCCGCGGTCTGAAAATCTCCATCCTCAAGCTCGATCCGTACATCAACGTGGATCCGGGCACGATGAGCCCGTACCAGCACGGCGAGGTCTTCGTCACCGACGACGGCGCCGAGACCGACCTGGACCTCGGTCACTACGAGCGCTTCATCGACGAGAACCTGTCCCAGCTCTCGAACGTGACGACCGGCCGCATCTACCAAGCGGTCATCGCCAAGGAGCGCCGCGGCGACTACCTCGGTGGCACCGTCCAGGTCATCCCGCACATCACCAACGAGATCAAGGAGCGGATCGCGCGCGTCGCTCGCCACGGCGACCCGGATGTCGTGATCGTCGAGGTCGGCGGGACCGTCGGCGACATCGAATCGCTGCCGTTCCTCGAGGCGATCCGCCAGATGCGCAAGGACGTCGGGCGAGCCAACGTCCTGTACGTCCACGTCACGCTGCTCCCCGCCCTGGCCGCCACGGGCGAGCTTAAGACGAAGCCCACACAGCACTCGGTCAAGGAGCTGCGGGGCATCGGCATCCAGCCCGACGTCATCGTCCTGCGCTCGGACCATCCCGTCCCCGATGAGATCCGCGAGAAGATCGCCCTCTTCACCGACGTCGCGCCAGAAGCCGTCATCCCGGCTGAGACGGCCGACACGATCTACGAGGTCCCCCTGATGTTCGAGGCCTCGGGCCTCGGCCGGCTGGTCGTCCGTGAGCTCGGGCTGGGCGACCCGGACGTGGCCCCCGACCTTGATTCGTGGCGGGCGCTGGTAGCCCGCATCAAGGCGCCCAAGCCAGTCGTCGAGATCGCCCTCGTCGGCAAGTACATCGAGCTCCCCGACGCCTACCTGTCGGTCACCGAGGCGCTCCGCCACGCGGCCTGGGCGCACGAGGTCGACGCAAAGGTCCGCTGGGTCGATTCGGAGGCGCTGACCCACGAGAACCTGCACGACCGCCTCGACGGCGTCGCCGGGATCCTCGTTCCGGGCGGCTTCGGCCACCGGGGTATCGAGGGCAAGGTCCTGGCCGCACACTTCGCCCGCGAACACCGCATCCCGTACCTCGGCCTGTGCCTCGGGCTGCAATGCGCGGTCATCGAGTTCGCCCGCGAGGTCGTCGGGACCGGCGACGCCAACTCGACCGAGTTCGACATGTTCACCGACAACCCGGTCATCGACTTCATGCCCGACCAGCGGGAACTGGAGGACAAGGGCGGCACGATGCGCCTCGGCCTCTATCCGGCCAAGCTCACGCCGGGCTCGAAGGCCGCCGCGGTCTACGGTCAGGAAGTCATCTACGAGCGGCATCGCCACCGCTTCGAGGTCAACAACCGCTATCGCCAGACGCTCGAGGCGGCCGGCATGCTGCTATCCGGTCAGTCGCCCGACGGTCGGCTCGTCGAGATCGTCGAACTCAAGGACCACCCGTGGTTCGTGGCCAGCCAGTTCCACCCCGAATTCAAGTCGCGCCCGGAACGACCGCACCCGCTTTTTGACGGCTTCGTGGCCGCGGCGCTCGCCGTCCGCGACGGCCGTGAGCCGGTCTTCGCGGCACGACCGTCGGAGGGATCCGAGCCGGCCTCGACCGCCGCCATCGAGACCGTCCCCAGTACCTGAGGGCGCCGCGCCTCCAGCGTGGTCGCGGCGATCGCGAGGGCGGGCCTACGCCTGATCTTCGACGGTGCCGCTCGCGCTTTCGGCCGGCGGCGGTGGGATCACCTCGAGCTGGATCAGGAGCCCGAGCAGATCCGGGATCCCCCAGTGCTCGACGATCTTGCCGTCCCGGACCCGGAAGAACCCGACCGAGCGCCACCTGGCGTGCCTCCCGCTCGGCGGCATGCCCATGAACGGACCGTCGTTCGTACCCTCGCCGTGGACGAGGGTCGCGACGATGTCGTCCTGGGCGACCATGTCGTCGATCGTGAAGTGCACGTCCGAGAATCCGCTCCGGAACATCCCGAACACGGCCTTGACGCCCTCGAGACCCGGCCCTGCTTTGACCCGTCTGTGGTGCGGGCCTGCACCACAAGTGCGCCGTTGAGTTCGACTCGGCCGGTCGGAATGGGTGAGGATAGGCCGCTATCGTCTGTCAACCCACCCGCGTCTGAGAGGTATGTACGTGCGCAGAACGATTTCGCGAGCGACCATTGCCGCCACGGTCGCATCGCTCCTCATGGTCACGACCGTACTGGCAGCGCCGCCAGGCACCAAAACGCAAGCGGCAGAGAACGCGGCGTGTGCGACGCTCTACAGCGTTTCGACGTCGGTCGGACCGGACCCGCTGGGCGCGTGCCAGTGGGATATGAGAGCGATCGGCGCAACGCCTTCCGGGTCGTACGCGGTGAACAGGGGCAAGGGAGCACGCGTTGGGGTGATGGACACGGGCATCGACCTGACCCACACCGACATCATGCCGAACGTGGATCTTGGCGCCTCGTGCGTGTTCATCTACGCGACGACGCCGACATCCAACCCGGCGGAGCAGGTCACGCGGGGCGATTGCTCGAACAAGGGGGCGCTTCAGGACCTCGCCGGCCACGGGACCCACACGGCGGGGACGATCGCGGCACCGATCAACGGTCGCGGCATTGCCGGCGTCGCCCCCGAGGCCACCATCGTCGTGCTCAAGGCAGGCACCGAGCAGGGCTACTTCTTCACGGAGTCCGTTGTCGACGCTTTGCGCTATGCCGGCGATCAACGCCTCGACGTCGTCAACATGAGCTTCTTCGCCGACCCGTGGCTGTTCAACTGCCGGAAGGACAGCGAGCAGAAGGCGATCATCCAGGCCATCAGTGACGCGGCGCGATATGCACAACAGCGAGGCGTCGTTCTTGTCGCGGCAGCCGGTAACGACGGCATCGATCTGAACCATCCGACGACCGACGAGATCAGTCCCGACTACCCGCCCGGCGCGAACGTCTCACGACCGGTCAACAACTCGTGCGTCGTCTTGCCGACCGAGATCCCGGGTGTCGTGGTGGTGACTGCCACCGGAGCCCAGAACCTATTGAGCTGGTACTCGACCTACGGCAACTTGACGGACGTGACAGCCCCCGGTGGATCGCGCTACCAGACACCGATCTTCAACTCTGCCCGTGGCCGGGTCCTCGCGCCCTATTCCTCGACCGCAGGCGATCTCGCCGCCGCGGCCAGGATCGGGCGACTGGTCCGGGATCCCGACGGGAACTACTACGCATGGTTGAACGGAACGTCGATGGCCGCGCCACACGCTGCCGGCGTCGTGGCCCTCATTCGGGCGGCACATCCCGGCATGTCCCGGGGAGCGGTCGTCGCGCTGCTACGCAGCACCGCGACCGGTCAGGCCTGCCCGGCCGAACTCGACCCAGGCGTCGCATTCTTCGGCGCCCCCGTGCAGTACTGCTCCGGGGGTTCGGGGAGCAACAACTTCTACGGCAAGGGGCTCGTCAACGCGCTGGCGGCCAGCCGCTAGCCCGAGACGACTCCGCTCATTTCCAGAGAAACGCAACGGGGCCGTCGCGAGACGGCCCCGTTCGTTGCATGCGCGCAGGAAGATCAGCATTAGACTCCTCTCAAAACCGTCCCACCTGGAGCCTGCCCCATGAAGATCTTTCTGGACACCGCCGATATCGAAGAGATCAAGACTGTCGCCCGCTGGGGCGTCCTTGACGGCGTGACGACCAACCCGACCCTCTACGCCAAGATCGGTGGCTCGTATGACGAGATCCTCCAGCAGGTCTGCAGGATCACCCCGGGCCCGGTCTCGGCCGAGGTCGTCGCGGATGACGTGGACGGGATGCTCGAGGAGGGCCGTCACTTCGCGACGCTCGCTCCGAACATCGTGGTCAAGGTCGCGATGTCCGAGAACGGCTTGGAGGCGATCAGCCGCTTCGCCGAGGAAGGCATCAAGACCAATTGCACCTTGATCTTCACGGCAAATCAGGGCCTGCTCGCGGCCAAGGCCGGGGCGTCCCTGATCTCACCGTTCGTCGGGCGGCTCGACGACATCAACCAGGACGGGATGATCGTCATCCGCGAACTGGCCGAGATCTTCGCCATCCACGAGATCGAGTCCGAGGTGCTGGCCGCCTCGATCCGCAATCCGGTCCACATGACCCAGGCAGCCCTCGCGGGCGCGCACATCGCGACCCTGCCGTTCAAGATCCTCCAGCAGATGGTCCATCATCCGCTGACCGACAAGGGCATCGTCCAGTTCAAGACGGACTGGGAGAAGGCCCGGGAGACGGCGGCCGCCAAAGCCTGAGCGACTCGCCCTGGCCATCAAATGGCCAGTGAACATGTGGCTCCGCGAGTCAGCCCCGAGCCCCGTCGAACCAGACGCCGCCGCGCATGACTCGGCGAACCCGCAAGGCATCGTCGAGCTCGACGAGGTCGGCCCGCTGCCCGACGGCGATCCGTCCACGGTCACCGATCCCGAGCATCCCCAGCGGGTTGCGGCTTGCCGCGGCGACCGCGGCCGGCAGATCGACGCCCGACGCGACGATGTTGCGGACCGCCGTGTCGAGGGCGATGACCGAGCCGGCCAGGGTCGTGGTCCCGACCAGTGTCACGCGTCGACCGACGACTTCGACCTCAAGCCCGCCGACCGTCGCGCGCCCATCGCCCACCCCGGCGAGCGGGATCGCATCGCTGACCAGCATGAGGCGGTCGGTCGGTTTCGTGCGGATGATGAGCGGCCAGATCGCCGGGTGGACGTGCTCGCCGTCGGCGATCAGCTCGACGTACACGGCGTCGTCGATGAGGGCCGCCACGACCAGACCGGGCGCCCGGTGGTCCACGCCGCTCATCGCATTGAACAGGTGAGTGGTCGAGGTCCCGCCCGCGGCGTATCCTGCGCGCGCCTCGTCGAGGGTCGACGCCGAGTGACCCATGGAGGTCGCCACGCCTCGTGCGTGCAGCCAGGCGATGAGGTCCAGCGCCCCGGGCAGTTCCGGCGCGACCGTGACCAGCCGCAGGCTGTCGAGGTGGGCCTCCAGATCCCTGAGGAGCAGGTCGGCCGGCATCCGCAGGAGAGCCGGGTCGTGTGCGCCCTTGCGCGCATGCGCCAGCCACGGCCCTTCCAGGTTCGACCCCAGTGGTTCGGCGCCGTCCGCCGGAGCGACCGGCATCCAGTCGCGGACATCGTCGACGAACTGGTACAGGTCGTCGAGCGGCGCGGATACCCCGGTCGGCAGGAACGAGGTCACGCCATGGCGCAGCAGGTGGCGGGCCATCCCGTCGAGGGCGGACCGGCCGCCCATCGCATCGTGCCCGCCTCCGCCGTGCACGTGCACGTCGACGAAGCCCGGGGCGATGTAGGGGTCTGCATCGGGGGCCGATCCCGACGCGCTCGACGAGACGGAGGCGATCAGCCCGTCCTCGACGGTGATGGTGCCGGGCGTCACGACGTTATCAAGGACGAGGCGACCGACGACCGTGGTCATGGCCGACCCTGGGTCGCCGTCGCGGCGCTGGCGTTCGACACGCGCCCGTCGGTCGCGGCGGCCGCCTCGGCTCCGTGAACGGCGGCGCCGATCGCCCCGGCCCACGTTCCGAGCTCGGCGATGACGATATCCACCTCGCTCAGGGCGGTGGTCAACACGCGCCGGGCGACCTCGGCCCGGAGCGGGTCGAGCAGCGGTGCACCGGCCGCGGCGATCCCGCCGCCGATGACGACCCGGTCCGGGGCGATGACCGTGATCATGTTGCCGATGCCGATCCCGAGGTAGCGTCCGACCGAGGCGAGTCCCTCGAGCGCTCGCGCGTCCCCGGCCTCGGCCGCCGCGACGGCCGCCTCCACGGTGTCCGTCCCACAGGCCTCGGCGATCCGATCGGCCCGGGCGAAGGCTTCGAGGCAGCCGCGGTTCCCGCAGTTGCACGACGGCCCATCCGGGTCGATCACGTGGTGCCCGATCTCGCCGGCAGTCCCGTCGTGCCCAAGGTGGACACGACCGCCGATGGCGATCACACCCCCGACGCCGGTGCCCAGTGTCAGGCCGACCATGGAAGAAGCGCCGCGCGCCGCCCCGAGGCGGAGCTCGGCAAGCCCGAAGGCCCGGGCGTCGTTGATGAGCGCGACCGGAAGCCCGAGTGCCGCGGAAACCGGCGCTGTCACCTCGCGGTCCCGCCATTCGCCCGGCATGTTGACGAGGAACCGGGTCGTGCCGGCCACCGGGTCGTACAGACCAGGGACACCGATGCCGAGCGATCCGATGGACGGCAAGGTATCGATGGCGGCCTGGGCCGTCGCCCCGATGCGGCTGACGACAGCCTCGGGTCCCTCGGCCGACCGTGTCGGGACCTGCCCGCGATCGAGGATCCGCCACTCATCGCCGTCGGCTTCGACCGTCGCCCACTTCAGATTCGTGACCCCCATGTCGATCCCGAGATGTTGGGTCGGAACGCGGGGGGTCACGACACGTCGACGATCCGCGTATAGACGGCGGCGACCGCGACGATGATGGCGCCGAACAGGATCTGCCGGACGGCTTCGGGCATCTGGAGCGCGATCAGGAGACTGGTCAGCACGGTCAGGATGAGCGCGCCGATGATCGTGCCCGAGTAGCCGCCGCGACCGCCCATGATCGACGTCCCGCCGATGACCGCGGCCGCCACGGCCGGCAGCACCGACTCCTCGACGAGCACGAGGCTGGCCGTCTTGACCAGGCCGGCGACGAGGATGCCGGCGACTGCCGCCAGCAGGGCGGACAGGGTATACAGGCCCAGGTGGACCTGCCACGCCCGGACCCCGGACAGCCGGGCGGCGACCGGGTTGTCTCCGATGGCGAAGAGCAGCCGCCCGAACCCGCTGTAGCGGAGCCCAGCGATGATGAGCACCGCCAACGGGATAAAGACGAACAGGTTGTTGGGGAGGAAGGGCAGCGTCGTCCCGGAGCCGAGCCAGTCGATGATGTCCGGGATCTCTGTGCCTGCCTGGACGACGACAAGTTGGTACACGTTCATGAGGCCGAGGATCACCAACCCGAT
>JANMBS010000563.1:0-1578 GCA_031360525.1 Thermomicrobiales bacterium | reverse complement strand
CCTGGTCCTCGCCGCATGCTCTGGCGCAGCGGCGCCCTCGACATCCCCGAGCGCGGCCGTCGGCAGCGCGACCCCAGCCCCGACGGCCGCTCCCAGCCCCAGCCCGTTGCCGGCCCCTTCCTTTCCCACGACCCTCACCGATGACGAAGGCACGGCCGTCACGATCGCGTCTGCGCCGCAGAGGATCGTCTCGCTGACCCCGGCCACGACAGAGATCCTGTTCGCCCTCGGTGCCGGCCCGCGAGTCATCGCCACGACCGACTTCGACGATTATCCGCCGGCGGCCGTGGCCCTCCCGGACGTGGCCAGCTTCACCGCCGTCGATGTCGAGAAGATCGTCGGCATGGGTGCCGACCTGGTCATCGCCGGGGGCAACTTCTTCAATCCGCCCGAGGCGATCACGCGACTTCGAAGTCTCGGCGTCCCGGTCCTCGTCGTTTACGCGCCGAACATCGCCGGGGTCCTCAAGGACATCGAGCTGATCGGGGCCGCCGTCGGTCTCGGGGACGAAGCCGCCACGATGACTTCGACGATGCAGGACGGGTTCGACGCCGTCTCGGCCGCGACCGTCGGTCTCACCAGGCCCAGGACCTTCTATGAGCTGGACACCTCGACCGGGCCGATCTACACGGTCGCCGATGCGTCCTTCACCAAGGAGATGATCGAGTTGGCCGGAGGGGATCCGATCACCACCGGCAGCACGACCGATTTCGCGATCCCGCTTGAAAAGCTCATCGCCGCGGATCCCCAGTTGATCCTGCTCGGCGACGCCGCGTATGGCGTGACGGCGGATCAGGTCAAGGCACGGTCCGGATGGAACGTCATGACAGCGGTCAAGACGGACGGGATCCGGCCGGTCAACGACCTCATCGTCACCCGCCCCGGCCCGCGGCTGGTCGACGGATTGCGCGAGCTGGCCGTGGCGATCCATCCCGATCTCGTGTTGCCGTCGGCGGCGCCGATCCCACCGGTGCCCTGAGCCGTCGATGGCGACCCACGGCAAGGCGCTGTCGACCGCTCGACCCATGGTCGGGCGGGCCGATGGCATCCGCGACCGCCCGGTCCTGCTGATCGGTCTCGGTGTCCTGGCGCTCGCCGTGGCCCTCGTCCTGGGCGTCGGGGTCGGATCGGTCGACATCGCTCCGACGG
This sequence comes from Thermomicrobiales bacterium, assembly GCA_031360525.1. GTDB lineage: Bacteria > Chloroflexota > Limnocylindria > Limnocylindrales > CSP1-4 > SPCO01. The sequence goes on along the minus strand of JANMBS010000563.1, from coordinate 429 downwards.
ATACGCTCGCGATCCTGGCCCATCGCTTCCTGGGTCTGGACATCCCGCGGACCTGGTCGGATGCGACCGAGACGATCGTCATCGACCTGCGCCTGCCCAGGGTCCTGACCTCGATGCTCGTCGGCTGTGCGCTGGGCGTTGCCGGCGCCACGTTCCAGGGACTCTTGCGCAACCCGCTGGCCGACCCGTACGTGCTGGGGACGGCCTCGGGAGCGGCCCTGGGCGCGGCGATCGCCGTCCTGATCCCGGTCCGCTTCGTCATCCTCGAGTTCGGCCTGATCCAGGGATTGGCGTTCGTCGGCGCACTGGCCTCGATCTACGCGGTCTACCGCCTGTCCCGGATCGGCGGTTTGTCGCCGCTGACGAGCCTGCTGCTGACCGGCTACGCGGTCGGTTCGCTGCTGGCGGCCGGCCTGGCGATGGCGATGT
>JANMBS010000483.1:0-2618 GCA_031360525.1 Thermomicrobiales bacterium | reverse complement strand
CGGCGAGCGCCGCGTCCTGGGCCGTGGTCGGTGCCGACATGATCGAGTACTGGTGGACCTTGACCATGCCCTCGAGGATCGCGGCCGGCCCGGCCACGTAGCCGACCCGCCAGCCGGTCATCGCGTAGGCCTTCGAGAAGCCGCCCATCAGGATCGTCCGGTCACGCATCCCGTCGAGGGCGCTCATCGCGCGGTGGCGGTAGGTGCCGTACGCGAGTCGGTCGTAGATCTCGTCGCTGTAGACGAGCAGGTCGTGACGGACCGCGATGTCGGCCAAGGCGTCCTGGACGTCGTCGGGGAGGACCGCGCCGGTCGGGTTGCACGGGTAGCCCAGGAACAGCGCCTTGGTCCGCGGCGTGATGGCCGCCTCCACCGCCGCCGGATCGAGCGCGAAGTCGTCCTCGAAGCGCGTCGCGACGTGGCGCACGACACCCTCGGCGAAGACGATCGCCGGCACGTACGCGACGTACGACGGTTCGTGGAGGATGACCTCGTCGCCCGGGTCGCATGTCGCGCGCAGGGCCAGGTCGACAGCCTCCGAGGCACCGACCGTGATCAGGATCTCGGTGGCCGGGTCGTAGCGGACGCCATAGCGGTCCTCGAGGTGCCGCGACAACGCGCGCCGCAACTCGACCGTGCCCCAGTTGGACGTGTAGTGGGTCCGGCCTTCGCGGAGGCTCTCGACCCCCGCCTCGACGATCACCCGCGGCGTGTCGAAGTCGGGCTCCCCGACCCCGAGGCTGATGACGTCGTCCATGGTCGCCGCGATATCGAAGAAGCGCCGGATCCCCGACGGCGGCACGGATCGGACGCGATCCGAGAGGACGCGTTCGGCGAGCGGCGGTCGGGGGTCGATGCTGGTGTCGGTCTCGGTGGCCATGATCGGCAAGCCTACGGCATCGAGCGGAGGTCGAGCCACTGCCCTCCTCGGCGGCTAGACTCGCGCTCCCAGCCCGCCGGAGGAGATCCCATGCGCGCGTTCGAGATAGGCGTCGTGCTGCCGATCATGCAGTCGGGCCCGGATCGGACGACCGTGCGATGGCCGGAGCTCCAGCGTTTGGCGTTGAAAGCGGAGGCGATCGGCTTTGACACGATCTGGACGCCCGACGAGTTGATGTGGCGTCAGGACGATGGCCCGCCCCGCGGGGTCTGGGAAGGCATCGCGATGGCGGGTGCCGTGGCCGCCGTGACGTCGCGGGCCAAGGTCGGGACTTGGGTGATGTCCGCGTTGCACCGCAACGCTGGGATCACTGCCAAGGCGGCCGAAACGCTCGACGAGATCAGCGGTGGACGGTTCGTCTTCGGACTCGGCGCCGGTCACTCATGGCCGGGTCAGGCCCACGCCTTCGGGTTGCCCGAGGACCATATCTTCGACCGGTTCGAGGAGGCTCTCCAGGTCATCATCCCGCTCCTGCGCGGTGGCCATGCCGATTTCGAAGGCAAGTGGCACGCCGCTCGCGACCTTCCGCAGCAGCCAGTCGGTCCGCGGCCCAACCAGATACCCATCCTGATCGGCGGCAACGGTCCGAAGGGTCAACTCCACGCCGCACGGCATGCTGACATCTGGAGCTGCTACCCCGAGGAGCGGTCTCATGTCGACGAGCTCGCGCCGCGCCTGGCGTCGCTCGACGCCATCTGCACGGAGATCGGTCGCGACCCATCGACGATCGGCCGGTCGGCGGGTGTCGCAGTGCGCCCGTTGGATCCGGCCGGGCAACGGCCTGACGTCATCTCGGGGTCCGCGGACGAGATCGCCGACTCGATCCAATCGTTTCGCGAGGCCGGCTTCACCCAGCTCGACATCATGCTCGGCCCGGGAACGATGGAAGCCCTCGACGCCCTGGCGCCGGTCCTCGAGCGGCTGGACGCCGACTGATCTCGACTAGACCGCGCCGACACCTGCCAGCGTGGACATCCGTTCGGACGGGGTCGGCGTCATCGGATCGCCCGCGGCCGCCAGATCGTCGGGCTCCTGCGTTCGCCACGCCTCACCCGCGGTGATCGCCTCGTAACCGCGGGCCAGCCCGAAGAGCGACGCCTCCGACCAGGCCGCCCCGATGAGTTGGAGCCCGACCGGCAACCCCTCCGACAGCCCGCATGGGATCGAGACGCCCGGAAGGCCGGCCATGTTGACGGGCAACGTGCAGGCGTCCGACAGATACATCGAGACCGGGTCGGCCAGCCGCGCGCCCATTCGGAAGGCGACCGTCGGCGAGGTGGGCGCGACGAGGGCATCGAAGCCGTGCGCCCAGAGCGTGTCGAAGTCGCCCTTGATCAGCGTGCGGACCTTCTGCGCCTTCAGGTAATAGGCGTCGTAGTAGCCGGCGGACAGCGCGTACGTCCCGAGCATGATCCGGCGCTTGACCTCCGGCCCGAACAGCCGGCCCCGCGTGGCGAGGTAGTTTGCCAGGACGTCCCCGTCCTCGAGCCGCGGTCCGTAGCGGATGCCGTCGTAGCGCGCGAGGTTGGCCGACGCCTCGGCCGGCGCGACGATGTAGTACGTCGCGAGGCCATAGTCGGTGTGGGGCAGGCTGACCTCTTCGACGGTCGCCCCCGCGCTCTCGAGCGCCGCGACGGATTCCTCGATCCGGCGCCGCGAGTCGGGGTCCATGCCGGCG
>JANMBS010000474.1:0-3194 GCA_031360525.1 Thermomicrobiales bacterium | reverse complement strand
CGACCAGCCCATCGATCCGCTCGCGGAGTTCGGGCTCGGGCAGTTCGCGGAACGTGTTCCACGGGGTCGTGTTGGCCCAGCCGGTCGAGATCAGCGTGAAGCCATCGAGGGCGATCAGGTTCGCCTCGCCCAGTTCGAGGTGCTCGGCCAGCTCGATGATCGGGTCGATCTCGAACATGTCGTCGTTGGCCGGCGAGACCACGCAACGGATCCCCGTCCCCGCCAGCCGCTCGTCGCCCATCGCCATCCAGCGCTCGACGCTGGCCAGCATCTCCGCCTTGAACCTCGTGTCGACCAGGGTCGCATCCGCCGCCCAGGCATCCACCTCGTCCCGTGTCAGGCGGACCGGGTAGTATCCGCGATCGCTGATCCGCTTCTCCATCGCCCGGAGCTCGACCTCGCTCGTGAGGGTGTGGCGCTGGCCCTGGAGCTCGAGCTCCCAGTTCGAGCCGGCCCCGACGATCGGGACCATCGCCTTGCCGGTCATGTCACCACCCATGATCAGGACGTCGGCCTTGTGGAACTTGCCGGCGTTGAGGAACTTGCGCCAGCAGACGTCGGAGCCGTGGATGTCGGTGGCGAAGAAGATGCGCATCAGTTGTGTCCCATCTCCTCGGGCTCCTGGTACCAGACCTGGCGATCACCGACCCTGGCGCGGAGCTTCCAGCGCGTCGACTTCGGCGCGTCCTCTATCGACTTCCGCAGTGCCGCAATCTGGGCGCCCGGGTCGAACAGGACCTGCCGGCCGTTGTTGAGATCGAGGTCCTCCGGCGTCAGCTCGACGGCGAGGTATTGGTCGAGCGTGTCGAGGTTGCCCGTGACGGTCCGCCACCAGCCCCAGTCGTTCGAGGTGAACGACAGGATGCGCGGCACGTTGATCGCGTTCTGCCCCGTCCGTGCGTCGGGAGCGCCGTCACCCTGCCCGAGCGGATGCTCGGCGAGCAGGACCAGCGCATCGAGCACGTCCTTGCGATTGATCTTGACGACCTGGAGCTTCGACAACAGCAGCTCGGCGAGGGGGAGTGTCGGGGTCGACGCCGCAAGGCGGTCCTTGAACTCGAAGCGGTGGCACATCTCGAGGCTGTCGACCAGGACGTCGACCGGCCGGTTGCGCGGCACGTCGACGAAGTAGGCCTGCTTGCCACCGAACAGCGCGTTGTGGCGCTTGTCGGGCGTGTAGCCTTCGTTGGCGAGAAGCTCGTAGAAGGCGCCGCGGTCCTTGCCGCGAGTCGCGAAGTCCAGGTCGACCTCGACGCGGCGCGTGCGGGCGGGCCAGTCCGGGGCATGGGCCCGTACCGCCATCCCGCCCATCAGCCGGACGAGCAGGCCCTTCGCATCGGCGAGGTCCACCACCCGCATCGCCTCGGCCAGCGGATCCTGGAGCGTTCGCGTGTCGCCGAGGTCGCCGGGGCCAGCGGTCATGGACCGTCCCTCCACCCGAGCAGTGGCCGGGAAGCACCCGACGCCTGATCGTCAGGGAGTATATGTCCCGCACCAGGCGTGCGAATGGTGCTCATCCGCTAGTGAGGCGTTAACAAATCACGGTCAGCCTCTTGACGCCCGGCCAAGCGGGCTGTCCAATGCACGCGAAGACCACGCAACGCGCCGCCGTCCGCCACACTGGCGTCGGATGGGCCGATGCTCGTCCCGGGGAAGGAGGCCCCCGACAGTCTTCGCAACGTGAACCACGAACACAACTGGAGGATGGATGTTGTCTACACATCGAAAGGTGACCCGGGTCGCGGGTCTCCTGGTCGTCGCGAGCTTCGTGTTCGCGGCCTGTTCATCTGCGGGTTCCTCGTCGAAGCCGTCAGCCGGCGCCTCGACCGGCGGCGGCGCGGCATCGCCTGCCGCATCGGGCGGCGGCGGCTCCATGGACGCCCTGATCGCCGCGGCCAAGGCCGAAGGCGGCCTGAACACGATCGCGCTGCCTCGCGACTGGTGCAACTACGGTGCGCTCATCGATGGGTTCACCGCCAAGTACTCGATTCCGATCAACGGGCTGAACCCGGGCGGTGGCTCAAAGGACGAGCTTGAAGCCATCAAGGCAAACAAGACCAACCCGGGCCCGCAGGCGCCTGACGTCGTCGACGTCGGCCTGTCGTATGGACCGCAGGGCGTCACCGAAGACCTCTACCAGCCGTACAAGGTCTCGACCTGGGACACGATCCCGGAGACCGCCAAGGACGCGGCCGGCATGTGGTACGGCGACTACTACGGCGTCATGTCGTTCGAGGTCAACACCAAGGTCGTGACCAACATCCCGAAGGACTGGAACGACCTGCTCAAGCCGGAGTACAAGAACATGGTCGCCCTCGCCGGCGACCCGACCGCGTCCAACCAGGCCACCTCAGCCGTCTGGGCCTCGGCCTTCGCGAACGGGGGCGGATTGGACAGCGCGGCGCCCGGTCTCGAGTTCTTCAAGAAGCTCAATGACATGAAGAACTTCGTGCCGGTTATCGGCAATGCGACCAGCGTGACCCTGGGCGAAACCCCGATCCGCCTCGCATGGACCTACAACGCCCTCGCGGACAAGGATGCGGCCAAGGGCAATCCACCGATCGAGGTCGTCGTGCCGACGACCGGACGCTTCGGCGGCATGTACGTCCAGGCCATCAGCAAGTACGCGCCCCATCCGAATGCCGCCAAGCTCTGGATGGAATACCTGTACTCCGACGAGGGTCAGAACGCATGGCTGAAGGGCTACTGCGTCCCGATCCGCCACGAGGACATGCTCGCCAACGGCACCGTCGATAAGGACGCCGAGGCCAAGCTTCCGGACACCAAGGGCGTCGTCCTGCCGACTCTCGACCAGATCACCGCGGCATCCGGGGTGATCACCAAGGGCTGGCCGACCGTGGTCGGTGCGCCGGTCGGCACCCCGAAGCCGTAGCCTCGCGAATAGCCGTGCCGATCCGTCCGGCACGATGACCGCCACAACCGTGCGGGGCGCGCCAGAAGCGCGCCCAAGCTGGGCGATGGATTGAATGGTGGTTCACAGATAATCGCTATTGGTTGGCGGTGGTTGCCATCTTGTTATTTTTATTTTGGTTCGGATATGTCAGTCGCGCTCAATTGTATGAATGGGCACCGGCACAATATCTGAGCTGCAGCGACTGTGCAAACCCGGATGCATCACCGCTTACCAATACTACATTTTTTGTAAAGGGAACCGATGGTTTTGGCTGCCCCGG
>JANMBS010000424.1:0-3686 GCA_031360525.1 Thermomicrobiales bacterium | reverse complement strand
CATTCGTCGTCTATTCGACGGCCGGCGCCTTCATCTGGTCGTGCCTGCTGGTCTACGCCGGGACGGTCCTCGGCGCGAACTGGACGCAGATCCGTCATGCCCTCCAGCCGTTCGACCTGGCCATCGCGATCGGCGTCGTCCTTGCGGGCCTGCTGTTCATCTGGTGGCGGCTCGGGATGCCGGGCCGGCCCGGACGCAGCGACGACGGCGCCGCTGCCTGACCCCCATGGGCCGCGCGAACGGGCCCCGCGACCTGAACGGTCTCAGCCCCGCCGCTCCTCGGGCGGCTTGACGTTGCGGAACTCGCGGTAGATCAGCAGGTCGTACACGATCTTGCAGGCGCCCGCGAGGTAGAACGGCACCGCGGCATACCCAACGCTTGCGATCAGCACTGACGAGATCGACGGCGAGATCGCCGCGCCGGTCGTCCGCGCGATGCCGGTGACCCCGGCCGCCGCCGAGCGCTCGTCGGGGTCGACGACCGCGATGACGTAGGACTGGCGCGTCGGGACGTCCATCTGGCTGAGCGTGAACCGCAGGAGCAGGACGGCGATCGCCAGCTGCAGATTCGGCATCAGCGGGACGAGGATCAGCAGCAGGTTCGACGGAAGGTGGGTGAAGACCATCGTATTCACCAGGCCGATCCGCGCGGCGATCGGGGCGGCGAGAAGCGATGAGACGGCGGCGAGCAGGTTCGCGCCGAAGAAGATCAGCCCCAGCGTCGCTGGATCGACCCCGTACTGGATGTGGAACCAGTAGGCCATCAGGCTCTGCGGGATGAAGCCGCCGCCGAAGGAGTCGAGCGAGATCAGCACCGACAGCTTGAGGACGACCTTCTTCGAGCGGCCCAGCCCGAGCCGGCGCCGGATCCCATCCGTGCTCGCCGCGCGCGGTGGCGCCTCGATCTTCGGGCTGAGCCGCCAGAACCCGAGGAGCATGACCAGCCCGAGGAGCGCGTAACCGATGACGATCGCCCGGTACGCGTCGAGTGGCGCGACGCCACGGTTGAGCAGCGCCTGGCTGAGCAGACCCGCGCCCAGGGCCCCGCTCGCCGTGGCGACGTAGCCGACGAGGTTGTACCAGGCGAAGGTCGAGGTCCGGCGGGAGTCCGGGATGGTCTGGCTGAGGGCAGCCTGTTCGATGGCGAGGAACGGCCCGACCTCGTTGCCGGTCGGCGAGATGACGCCGATGGCACCCGCGAGGATGAGCAGCGGCACCAGGTTGGTGAACGCGAAGGCGATCCCGGCGACCACCATCAGGGCGGCCCCGACGGCGAGTGTGCGACGCCGGCCGAAACGGTCGGCGTTGGTGGTCAGCCACAGCGAGATGATCGTGTCGCCGATGAGGGTGAGGGTGAGGACCGCGCCGATCGCCAGCGGATCGAGCCCTGCCGCAGCGAGGTAGAGGACGAGGACGACCGCGAGGAACCCGTAGGCGAACATGCGCACGGTACGCATCGCGAACAGGAGGCGGCCGTCGCGGTCGAGGCCGCGCAGGCTGGCGACGAGCCCGGGATCCGGTGGTGCTGCGGTCACGTCCGCGAGTCTACGAGCCTGACGCCGGCCACGAGCGTCTGCGAGAATGCGGCCGATGACCACGCAGCACGCCGATCTCGATTCGCCGGGTCACGAGGGTGCCGTCGAGCATCACCTGACCGACGATCACGGCGGCGACCACGGCCACGACGACCATGCCCACGGCGAGGAGCCGCTCGGACCGATCGACGTCGCCGCCTGGGGAGCCGGGGTGCTCGGGATCGCGCTCGGGGCCGCCGTCGCGTTCTGTTTCGCGATGGCGACGGGCGCCCTCGGCTGACGGTCGCGATCCAACTGTTCGGACCACCCGATCCTCAGTGCAGGACAAAGTCAGAAATGAACTCCGGACCATTTAGAAGTCGTCCGTCGCGCCCGCCCCTACCAGAGGACTGGGCTAACGCCGTGAGAGCTGGCTTCGGTCTGATCTTCATCGTGTTCGGTATCGCCGCCGCCGTTGTCCGAAACGTGGAGTACGTGCCCGGGGACATCCGCGGAACGGACGCTTTTCACTGGATCTCTGGCGGAGTCATTGTCGCGGTCGGAACGTGGCTGCTGTTATCGATCCACTATCCGAAATTGAGAGGTCCTTGGCGGTAGTACGTGTCGGCCCGCCGAGGGTCGCTCAGAACAGGCCGACGATGTTCCCGTCGGCATCGATGTCGATCTTCTCGCCGCCCGGGCGCGACGGCAGCCCCGGCATCGTCCGCATCTCGCCGCATAACGGCGTGATGAACCCGGCGCCCGCGGATAGCCGGACCTCGCGGATCGGGACCGTGAAGCCAGTCGGGCGGTTCTTGAGCGACGCGTCGTGGCTGAGCGAGTATTGGGTCTTGGCCATGCAGATCGGCAGGTGGCCGTAGCCCAGGTCCTCGAACTGCTGGAGTGACTTGCGGGCCGCCGGCAGGAACTCGACGCCGTCAGCCCCGTAGACCCTGGTGGCGATCGTTTCGATCTTGGCCGCCAGCGGCATCTCGTCCGGATAGAGGAGCTGGAAGTTGGCGGACCCGTCCTGGGTCGCTGCCCAGACCGCCGCCGCGAGAGCGGTTGCGCCCTGCCCGCCGTCGACGAAGTGCGTGGCGACCACCGCGTCCCGTGCGCCGGCGGCCAGGGCGACCTCGCGGATCGCCTCGACCTCGGCCGGCGTGTCGGTCGGGAACGAGTTGATGGCGACGACCGCCGGGACGCCGAACATCGTCACGTTCTCGATCTGCTTGGCGAGGTTCTGCGCCCCGAGGCGGACCGCCTCGACGTTCTCCTCGAGGAGCGCCGGATCGAGCGGCTTGCCGGCCACGATCCTGCCGACCCCGCCGTGCATCTTGAGCGCCCGGACCGTGGCGACCACCACGGCCGCATCCGGGTTCAGACCGGACGCCCGGCACTTGATGTCGAAGAACTTCTCGGCACCCATGTCGGCCCCGAAGCCGGCCTCGGTGATGACGATGTCGTTGGTGACCAGGGCGAGTCGGTCGGCGATGATCGAGTTGTTGCCGTGGGCGATGTTGGCGAACGGCCCGGCGTGGACGAAGGCCGGGCCGCCCTCCAGCGTCTGGAGCAGGTTCGGCTTGATCGCGTCGCGCAGGAGGACCGTCATCGAGCCGGCTACGTGGAGGTCCTCGGCAGTGATCGGGGCACCGTCGCGGGTCGTCGCCAGGACGATCCGGCCGAGCCGCGCGCGCAGGTCGAACAGGTCAGTGGCGAGGGCCAGGACCGCCATGACCTCGGAACCGACGGTGATGACGTATTCGGTCTCTCGTGGGATCCCGTCCTCGCGTCCACCGAGGCCGATGACGACGTGGCGCAGCGCGCGATCGCTGATGTCGACGACGCGCGGCCAGAGGATCCCATGCGGGTCGATCCCGAGCGGATTCTTGTGGTGGAGACTGTTGTCGAGGAACGCCCCGGCCAGGTTGTGGGCGGCACCGATGGCATGGACGTCGCCGGTCAGGTGAAGGTTGAAGTCCTCCATCGGTATGACCTGGCTGTAGCCACCGCCGGCCGCCCCGCCCTTGATCCCGAAGACCGGTCCGAGCGACGGCTGGCGGATGTTGACCGCCGCCTTCTTGCCGATGTGATTGAGGCCCTGGGCGAGGCCGACCGCGGTGGTCGACTTGCCCTCGCCGAGGGGCGTCGGCGTGATCGCGGTGACCAGCA
>JANMBS010000360.1:0-2630 GCA_031360525.1 Thermomicrobiales bacterium | reverse complement strand
CCACCATGCGCCGGACCATCCCGCGCAGGAAGGCGTCGGCTCGGACGTCGATCGTCACCAGCCGGCCTTCCCGCCTCACCCGGACCGCGTGAACGGTCCGGACCGGCGATCGGTCCGCCGCCCCGAAGGCGCTGAAGTCGTGTCGGCCGATGAAGACCGATCCGGCTCGCGACATCGCGGCGGTATCGAGCGGGGCCCGCAACCCGAGCGCTGTGCGCTCGCGTAACGGACTGCGCGGCCCGTTCCAGACGGTGTAGCGGTACTCCCGGTACCGCGCCGCATAGCGGGGGTGGAACCCATCCGGCACCCGTCGCACACCGCGGATGGCGATGTCCGGCGGGAGGACTGCATCGAGTGCTCGATCCAGCTCCGCCGCCGTGAGCCGCCCGGCGTAGGTGAAAGCGATCACCTGCCCCGTGGCATGCACACCGGCGTCCGTCCGGCCTGCCCCGTCGACCCGCCGCTCCGCCTCGTCACCGAGGCGGGCCACCGCGGCCTCCAGGACCCCCTGGACCGTCCGGCGTCCAGGCTGTACCTGGAAGCCAGAGAAGTCCGTTCCGTCATATTCGACCCTGGCGCGGAAGCGCCGGGGGACGCCCTCTCGAGCGCCTGCTTCAGACAAGCTCGATTTGAACGATCTCGGCGGCGTCGCCGCGTCGCTGTCCGAGGCGGACGATCCGGGTGAACCCGGAGCTGCGGTCCGCGTACTTCGGTGCGATCTCATCGAAGAGCTTCTGCACGACGAGAGGCTCGTTCGGGAACTGGGCCACGACCGCGCGCCGCGCCGACAGGTCGCCGCGCTTGGCGAGCGAGATCACCTTCTCGACCCGGCCGCTGATCTCCTTGGCCTTGGCCTCGGTCGTCTTGACCCGCTCGTAGCGGATGACCGAGACCGTCAGGTTCTTGAACAGGCTGAGGCGCGGACCTTGCTTGCGACTCAGCTTGCGGCCGCCGACGCGGTGGGAGGACATCGACTAGCCCTCTGTCTCGTCGTCGAACGTTTCGTCGGTCTCGCCGTCCTCGGCGCCGTCGCTCTCGGTCTCGGGGACGATGAAGCCGCGCATGCGCAGCCGCTCCTTCATCTCGTCGAGGGACTTCTTGCCGAAGTTCCGCATCCGGAGCAGGTCGTCGTCCTTCAGCTGGAGGAGCTGGCCGACCTTGACGATGTTGTTGCGCTTGAGCGAGTTGTAGGCCCGCATCGGGAGGTCGAGCTCCTCGATCGGCATGTCGAGCATGTTCGCGGGGAGCGCGGCCGTGCCGGTGGCGGCGGCGACCGGGACCGCGGCCATGCCGACCGTCACGAACGGCCGGAACTGGTTGACGAGGATCTCGGCGGAGCGGCTGAGCGCCTCCTCCGGCCCGATCGTCCCGTCCGTCTCGATCTCGATCGTGAGCTTGTCGTAGTTGGTCATCTGACCGACCCGCATGCTCTCGACCCAGTAGTTGATCTTGCGGACCGGGGTGAAGATCGCGTCGACCGCGATGACCCCGATGGGGAGCGCCTCGGCGCGCTCGGCGCCCAGGTAGCCGACCCCGCGCTCGACCGTCAGGTCCATCTCGATCGTCACGTCGTCGGTGTCGAGGGTCATCAGCACGAGCTCCGGGTTGACGATCTCGACATCGGCCGACTCGGCGATGTCGGCGGCCGTGACAGCCCCGGCGCCGCTCTTGATGAGGCGGAGCTGGACGGGATGGGCGGCGTAGCTCTTGAGCCGCAGCTTCTTGACGTTGAGGACGATCTGGGTGACGTCTTCCTTGACGCCCGGGATCGTCGAGAACTCCTGGTAGATGTCACGGATCTGGATGCTCGTGACAGCCGCGCCCTCGAGGGACGACAGGAGGACGCGCCGGAGGGCGTTGCCGAGGGTGACGCCGTAGCCGGCCTGGAGGGGACCTGCCTCGTACTTGGCATACGTGCCGGCTTCCTCGACAGGCTCGATCTGCGGGCTCTCGAGTTCGATCATGAAGGCTCAGTTACCTCGAGTAGTACTCGACCACGAGCTGCTCGTTGAGATCGAGCGGCATCTGGTCGCGGGATGGCGGAGCCACGATGGCGCCGCTGAGATTGGCCGGATCGACGGTCAGCCACTCCGGCGCCTGGTGCGAGCGAAGCGACTCCTTGGCGATCTTGAACGGCTCACGAGCGCGATGCGACTCGCGGACCTCGACCTTGTCGCCCGGCTTGAGCTGGTACGACGAGATGTTGGTCGGCTTGCCGTTGACGGCAAAGTGACCGTGGCCGACGAAGTGGCGGGCCTGTGCGCGCGAGGCGGCGATGCCCATCCGGTAGACCACGTTGTCGAGCCGCAGTTCCAGCGAGCGAAGGAGGTTCTCGCCGGTCACGCCGGGTCGGTTCTCCGCGTCGACGAAGTAGTTGCGGAACTGGCGCTCGAGGACCCCGTAGGTCCGGCGGACCTTCTGCTTCTCGCGAAGCTGGAGGCCGTACTCGCCGACCTTGCGGCGGCGGACGCCGTGCTGGCCGGGCGGCGTCGGGCGCCGCTCGAACGAGCACTTCTTGGAATAGCAGCGGCTGCCCTTGAGGAAGAGCTTTGCGCCTTCCCGGCGGCAGTGGCGGCAGACGGATCCGGTATAACGGGCCATGGGTCCTCAGGCTCTAGACGCGACGCCGC
>JANMBS010000415.1:0-3672 GCA_031360525.1 Thermomicrobiales bacterium | reverse complement strand
CGGAGATCGACCGTGCCCTCAACCCCGAACATGCTCGCGCCGTGACCACGACGGATGGTCCTCTGCTCATCCTCGCGGGCGCCGGCTCCGGCAAGACCCGCGTGCTCGCCCACCGGATCGCCTACCTGGTCAGCATCAAAGACGTCGCCCCGTGGCGGATCCTTGCGGTCACCTTCACCAACCGGGCCGCCGCCGAGCTCCGGGAGCGGATCATCAGCCTCGTCGGCGAGGGCGGGCGGGACGTGGTGGCCGGCACCTTCCATTCGCTCGCCGCGCGCGTCCTGCGCGCCGACGGTGAGGCCATCGGGATCGGCCGCCGGTTCGTGATCTACGACACGGACGACCAGGCCTCGCTGATGAAGCAGATCCTGCGCGGGGGGGACATGCCGCTGACCGGCGAGTTCCGGCCGAGCATCGTGCTGGGTGCCATCAGCCGGGCCAAGAACGAGATGCTCGATCCGACATTCCTGTCCGAGAACGCGGCGAACCACCGCGAGCGGACGATCGCCCGCCTCGCGACGCGCTACCAGGAGCGGCTGCGCAAGGCGAACGCGCTCGACTTCGACGACCTCCTGCTCGAGGCCGTCCGCCTGTTCGACGAGGCGCCCGACGTGCTCGCCAAGTACCAGGAGAAGTGGCGCTACCTCCACGTCGACGAATACCAGGACACCAACCGCGCCCAATACCTGTGGGTCCGCGCGCTGGCCGCCCGGCACCGCAACCTGTGCGTGGTCGGTGACGACGACCAGTCGATCTACTCGTGGCGCGGCGCCGACCTGCGCAACATCCTCGATTTCGAGCGGGACTGGCCCGATACCGCCGTCGTCAAGCTCGAGCAGAACTACCGCTCGACCCAGCTGATCCTCGACGCCGCCCACGCGGTCGTCTCGCGCAACAGCGCGCGCAAGGACAAGAAGCTCTGGACCGAGAACGGCGGCGGGACACGGATCCAGCGCTTCGAGGCATACAACGAGGAGGAGGAGGCCGAGTGGATCGCCCGCCAGGTCGAGGGCCTGATCGGCGGTCGCGGCACCGCGCTGACGCGACGGGCCGACGAGGAGGACGCCCGCTTCCGGGCCCGCGACATCGCGGTGATGTACCGGATGAACGCCCAGTCCCGCGCGATCGAGGAATCGTTCCTGCGCTACGGCCTCCGCTACCAGCTGGTCGGGGGTACTCGCTTCTACTCCCGGCGTGAGGTCAAGGACGCTCTGGCCTACCTGCGGATCCTGCGGTCGGATACGGACAGTGTCAGCTTCGAGCGGATCATCAACGTTCCGGGGCGGGGGATCGGCGACAACACCATCGAGGCGCTGCGCGCCGCCGCCGCGCGCGAGGGCGGGACCACCTGGGGCGCGATCGAGGCGGCGGTCTCGGGCGAGCTCGCCGCGTTGGCGCCACGCACGCGCAACGCCCTGGCCGAGTTCGCGGTGCTCGTCCGGCGCCTGCGGGCACGTGTCGGCGTGCTGAGCCTCCCCGAGCTGCTGGATGAGGCGCTCGAGGCGTCGGGCTATCGCGCCATGCTCGCGGACGGCTCGGAGGACGGCGAGGAACGTTGGGCCAACCTGCTCGAACTGCGAGCTGTCACGACCCGCTACGACGACCTGACGCCCGACGACGCGCTCGACCGCCTGCTCGAGGAGACCGCGCTCGTCGCCGACCAGGATTCGTACGAGGGCGACGCCGACGCCGTGACGCTGATCACGCTCCATGCTGCGAAGGGCCTCGAGTTCCCGGCCGTCTTCATCGCCGGGCTCGAAGAGGGCCTCTTCCCGCACAGCCGGGCGCTCGACGACGAAAAGGAGCTCGAGGAGGAGCGCCGTCTCGCCTACGTCGGGATCACTCGCGCCAAGCGTCGACTCTTCCTGTCGCATGCATGGCGGCGCGCGACCTGGGGGATGGGCCAGGCATCGATCCCGTCGCGGTTCCTGCTCGAGATCCCGGCGGAACTGATGGACGGGCCGATGCTGGGCGGGACGGATGACCGCGATCTCGACCTCGACCTCGTGTTCGGGGCGCGACGGACGAGCCGGTTCGGGACGCCGGTCCGGGGTGGGGGAGCGGGTGCCGGGGCCGCATTCCGGCAGGGAAGCGGCCGGCCCGGGGCGCCGCCGCCCGGCGAGACGTTCCGACCCGGACGGGACCTGACTGCCAAGCGGGAGGCCTACAGCGAGGGGGCGGCCTCCGGCTCCCTCGGGCGCCCGGTCCGTGCCTGGGACGACGATCTGGGCACCCGCACGGCCAGGGCGGGGACCCCCGCCGGGCCCACCCGACCGATCATCCCCGGCGAGCGCCGGTTCCGCGACGGCGATCGCGTCCGCCATGCGCGCTGGGGCGACGGCATCGTGGTCACCAGCAAGCTGACCCGGAGCGACGAGGAGGTCACGGTCGCGTTCAAGGATTCCCTGGTCGGGCGCAAGACCATGCTCGTGAGCCTGGCCAACCTCGACCTCGTGGGGTGACGGACGCCCGCAATCCCACCGAGGCCGCCGGGCGGCTGGCCCGCATCGTCAGCCTGGCGGACTTCGAGCCGTTGGCGCGCGCGGTCATGGAGCCATCAGCCTTCGACTATGTCGCCGGCGGATCGTGGGACGAGGTCAGCCTCCACGAGAACATCGCCGCGTGGCGTCGGCGGCGGTTCCGGCCGCGGGTCCTGGTCGACGTGTCGGGGGTCGATCCCTCGTCGACATTCCTCGGCCAGGCCAGCGCGCTGCCCGTCGCCGTCGCCCCGATGGCCTTCCAATCGCTGGCGCACCCGGGTGGCGAGATCGAGGCCGCCCGCGGGGCTGCGACCGCGGGGATCCCTTACACGCTGTCCACGAATTCGTCCCAGTCGATCGAGTCGATCGCGGCCGCTGCACCCGGCGGCACCCTTTGGTTCCAGCTCTATACCCAGGCGGATCCCACGGTCACTCGCACGCTCGTGGAGCGGGCCGAGACCGCCGGATGCCGCGCGATCGTCCTGACCGCGGACCTGCCGGTGCTCGGCTATCGGGATCGGGACCGGCGACTGGGGTTCCGCTTGCCGGCCATGGGCAATTTCGCGGACGTTCCCGCCACCCACGGTCGAGCGAGGCTCGACGAACCGTCGCTGCTCCACGTCCCGGGGTCGGAACCCACTCTCGCGTGGGCAGATCTCGCGACGATCCGGAGCTGGACGTCGCTGCCGCTCGTGCTCAAGGGGATCCTCACCGCCGAGGACGCCCGGCTGGCTGTCGAGCATGGCGTCGATGCCATCGTCGTCAGCAACCACGGCGCCCGCCAGCTCGACCGCGTGCCGGCAACGGTCGACGTCCTGGCGGAGGTCGTCGCCGCGGTGGGTGACGGGACCGAGGTCTGGGTCGACGGAGGGGTCCGCCGCGGGCTCGACATCGCCATCGCCCGGGCGCTTGGTGCGCAGGGCGTGCTCATCGGGCGCCCGGTGTTCTGGGCGCTGGCCGCGGGCGGCGCTGCCGGGGTCGAGCGGGCGATCGCAGTCCTCCGCGAGGAATTCACTATCGCGCTGGCACTCCTCGGGACCCGCACGCCGGCGGACATCGGGCCGGCCCACCTCATCGGCTGATCGGCGGGCGGGCCGCCAGCGGCCCGACCCCGAATGGCGACCGTGGTGTGACCTTGGCGTCATAGACGCAATTCGGCGATCAGGCGCAAGATAGGAACATCGGCGCGAGG
>JANMBS010000308.1:0-3068 GCA_031360525.1 Thermomicrobiales bacterium | reverse complement strand
TTACGCGAATAGGCGACGCCGTCCTCGAACGTCATCCAGCCCATCCCCTTGCGGTCGGCGTCGTCGATCTTGGTCTTGCCCCTGTCGAGGTGGAGCGTCCCGACGTCCTTGATCCGGGTCAGCGGGGAGACCGTCCCGTTCGACAGGGCGGCCGCCGCGGTCATCATCTTGAACACCGAACCGGGCTCGTAGACGGTCGAGATGGTCGGGTCGATGAAGCGTCCCGGATCACTGGCGGCGATCGACTTGTAGTCGTTGCCGTCGTACGACGGATAGGTCGCCATCGCGTAGATCTCGCCTGTGTACGGGTCCATGACGACGGCGGAGGCGCGCTTCGCCCGGTCGGCGACCCACGCGGCGAGGAGCTCCTGCTCGACCCGCAGCTGGAGCCCCGCGTCGATCGTCAGACGCAGGTCGGTGCCGGGCGCGCCGGCCTGGCTGACGATGCCGTCGTCGACGTTCGCCTGACCGCTCGCGTCGCGCTGCGCGACGATGATCCGCGGCTCGCCGGCCAGTGTCGACTGGTATTGCTGCTCGATACCGTACTGGCCGAGGCCCTCGCGATTGACGAACCCGAGGAGGTGCGCCGCCAGCGTCGAACCCGGTCCGCCACCGACCTGCGGGTAGACGCGCTCCGGCTCGGGCTCGAGCGTCAGGGCGAACAGGCGTTTGGACGTCATCGCGGCGCGGATCTGGTCGGCGGTCGTGCGGTCCAGCCCGTGGCGCAGGATGACGTAGCGGGCATTGCCGGTCATCCGGTCCCGCAGCGCGGCGGTGGCCACCTCGTCAAGAGCGAGGATCCGGGACAGCTCGATGACCGTCGTCCGGCGGCGCTCGGGTGTCAGCTGGTCGGGTGCGGCAACGAGCCGTTCGCGCTGGAGGGTCGTGGCCAGCACGACGGTCCCGGTCCGGTCGTAGATGTCACCGCGCTTGCTGGGCGAGTCGAGGGTGACCGTGGTCTGTGCGACGGCTTGGCCGGCCAACCGCTCACGATCGACGACCTGCCAGTACGCCAGCCTGGCCGTCAGCAGGGTCGAGCCGATGACGAACACGACGAGCAGGAACACGAGGCGCATTCGGGAATCGGTCCGGCCAAGCATCGGTCGGTCGATCGCCTAGCGCGGTGGCAGGACGAGCGGTTCGCCCAACTGCCCAAGACCGGCATCGATCCCGAGCTTGCGGATGGCCGGCTCGCGGCCGAGACGGTTGAGGTCGGAGCGGAGGTCGGCCGAGGCGTCATCGAGACGCTGTCGCTCCAGGCTGAGACGCCCGATGTCGAGACCCGTTGCCGAGACGCGGACCTGCTGGGCGAGCGAGAAGAACGCCAGCATGAACGCCACCACGATCGCGCCCAGGACCACGCCGAGCCGGTTCGTCCGGTGACCGGCCCGAACAGCGCCCCGGACGCGCCGGCGGTCGAGCGCCGGCGCCCCGGCGACGCGCTGGGTGCGTGGCGCGCGCATCGAGCGCGGCAGCGCGATGGTTCGAGGGCGGGCGCCCTCGTAGACGGCCACGGGTCAGTCGCCCAGCGCGAAGCGGATCCGCGGAGAGCGCGGGTCAAGGAAGCCGAGTGGGTCCGCCTGGCTTGCCGGGCCCCACTCGCCGAGCTCGAACTCGAAGCCCTCGGCGTGGTGGCCGCAATCCTGCCGCTCGCGCACCTCGTGCTGGCGGCGCCCGTAGGTCTTGCGACGACTGGACGTGTGACGCTTGCTCATCGTGGGCTCCTCCTTTCGTGCGGGGCTAGGCGGCGAGGCGCTCGGCGGCCCGCAATCGGGCGCTCCGAGCTCGTGGATTGACGGCGATCTCGGCGTCCGTCGGGGTCAGCGACGGACTCGTCACGAGACGCAGTCGCGGGTTCCGGCCGCACACGCAGACCGGCAGCTCGGGCGGGCAGATGCAGCCGCGCCGTTCGGCCTGGAAGAACCGCTTGACGATTCGATCCTCGAGCGAGTGGTAGCTCAGGACCACGAGACGGCCGCCGGGACGGAGCAGCTCGAGGGCCGACGCCAGACCTGCCTGCAGCGCGTCGAGCTCCTCGTTGACCGCGATGCGCAGGGCCTGGAAGACGCGTGTCGCCGGATGCGTCCGGCGTGGCTGGCGCGGGTTCGGTGGCAGGACGCGTTCGACCAGGGCAGCGAGTTCCTCGGCCGTGGCGATCGGGGCGACCCGCCGTGCGTCGACGATGGCCCGGGCGATGCGTGGTGCCTTGGGCTCCTCGCCGTAGCGCCGGAAGAGTGCGGTCAATTCCGCCGTGTCGAGCGAGGCGAGCAGTTCGGAGGCGGGAACGCCACGTGTCGTGTCGAAGCGCATGTCGAGCGGACCGCCGGCCCGAAAGCCGAAGCCTCGCTCGCGGTCGGCGAGCTGGAAGCTCGACAGCCCGAGATCGAACAGGGCGCCATCGACGGCACCGAAGCCGGCGGCCGGCGCGACCTCCCCGAGCTCACGGAAGTTGGCCTGTCGGAGGACGAGGCGATCGCCGAATCGTGGGCCCAGGCGGGCCTCGACGCGGGCGATCGCTGCGGGGTCTGCATCGAGACCCAGGAGGCGGCCATCGGGATTGGCCGCCTCCAGGATCCGCTCGGTGTGCCCACCGCCGCCCAGGGTGGCGTCGATGTGAAGGCTGCCGGGAGCAGGCGCGAGCATCTCGATGACCTCGTCCACCAGCACCGGCAGGTGCCCTTCGTACATCTTTCCTCCATCCCTGAACGAATCGGATCCCGAGCGGATCCTGGAAGCGCATGTGGTCGAGCTAGATCCCCAGCCCCTGGAAGGCGCGGGCCAGCTCGTGCGGGTCGTCCAGCGCCCGGCGGTACTCGTCCCACCGGTCGGGCGCCCAGATCTCCGCGTGATCGCGCGAGCCGACAACCACGGCGTCACCACCGAGACCGACCGACTCGCGGAGGTAGGCAGGCAGCAGGATCCGGCCCTGGCGGTCCATCTCGACCTCAAGGGCGCGTGAGAACACGAACCGCTGGAAGAGCCGAGCCGTTGGATCCGTAAAGGGCAGGGCGGCGATCTTTGCGGACAACGCGTCCCAGCTCGCCTTGGTGTGGATGGCCAGACAGTTG
>JANMBS010000300.1:0-3846 GCA_031360525.1 Thermomicrobiales bacterium | reverse complement strand
CGAAGCTGGCAGGCAGGTTTGCCGCCCCGTTGGAGCGATGACCGTCATCGTCCTGTTGGGTGCCCCCGGGGCCGGGAAGGGCACGCAGGCGCCTGCCCTGGCGAGTCGGCTCGGAGTCCCGGTCCTCGCGTCTGGCGATCTGCTGCGCCGGGCCGTCGCCGACGGCACGCCGCTCGGACGTGAGGCCGATCGCTACATGAGTCGCGGTCAGCTCGTTCCGGACGACACCATCGTGCGCGTCTTCCTCGACCGCCTCGAGGCGCCCGACGCCGTCAACGGCGCGATCCTCGACGGCTTCCCGCGGACGAAGGTCCAGGCCGAGGCGCTCGACGACGCCCTCGAAGAAGCAGGCCGCCGGGTCGACCGGGCCGCCTACATCGATGTCCCGCTCGAGGACCTCGTCAAGCGCATGGCCAACCGGCGGATCTGCACCGCCAACGGGCACGTCTACAACCTCGTCTCGAATCCGCCGCGCGACGCGGTCTGCGACCTCGATGGCTCGGGCCTCGTGCAGCGCCCGGACGACGCGGAAGGGACGGTCCGCGCCCGGATGGCCCAGCAGGTCCCGCCGCTCCTCGAGGTCGTCGAGCACTATCGCGATGACGGCGTCCTGACCACCGTCGACGGCCGGCTGGGGATCGATGCGGTCACCGAGACGTTGATGGACGCGCTCTTCGATGTCGGGGCGGTCTGATCGTGGTCACCCGCAAGTCGCGCTCCGAGATCGAGCGCATGCGCCGCGCCGGTCGCGTCGTTGGCGAGATCCTCGACATCATCGAGGCGGAGATCCGGCCAGGCGTCTCGACCGCCCACCTCGACGCCCTTGCCGAGGCCCATATCCGGAAGTCCGGGGCGACTCCGTCGTTCAAGGGCTACCCCGGCATCAATCCACGCCGGCCGTTCCCGGCAAGCGTGTGCATCTCGATCGACGATGAGATCGTCCACGGGATCCCCGGCGAGCGGACGATCCGTGCCGGGCAGATCGTGTCGGTCGACGCCGGGGCGATCGTGGACGGCTGGCACGGCGACGGGGCGCGGACCTTCTATGTCGGCGAGCCGCCGCCGCGGGTCGGGCAGCTCATCGAGCTGACCCGCAGCGCGATGATGGCCGGCATCGCGGCGGCGGTGCCGGGCAACCACATCGAGGACATCTCGGCCGCGGTCGAGGCTGTCGCGGCCAAGGCCAACCTCGGCGTCATCCGCCAGTTCGTCGGTCACGGCATCGGGACCGAGATGCACGAGGAACCGCAGGTCCCGAACTTCCGGACCGGTCGGCCGGGTCGCAAGCTCGAGGCTGGCCTGTGCCTGGCCATCGAGCCGATGTTCACCCTCGGCGGGCACGACACGCGCATCCAGCCAGACGACTGGACCGTCGTCACGGCGGACGGGTCGATGGCGGCCCACTTCGAGCATTCGATCGCCGTGACCGAGAACGGCCCCGAGATCCTGACCCTCCCATGACCGGACGGTTGCCGGGATGGGTCATGTTTGATACGCTACGCGTTCGTGTGTCGGCCTGCCCGGGCCGACACTGCGCGTGAGAAAGGGAAGCACGAACACCTGTGGCCAAGCGAGACGCGATCGAAGTCGAGGGGACGGTCATCGAACCGCTCCCGAACACCATGTTCGCTGTCGAGCTGGAGAACGGCCACCGCGTGCTGGCCCATATCAGCGGCAAGTTGCGCATGAACTTCATCCGCATCCTGCCCGGTGATCGCGTCCGGGTCGAGTTGTCACCGTACGACCTGACCCGCGGCCGCATCACCTACCGACTCAAGTAACTCTGTAGCACCAGAAACGATCGAGGATCCGTTGAAAGTCAGAGCTTCCGTCAAGGCGCGCTGCGACAACTGCAAGGTCATCCGCCGTCACGGGACGGTGATGGTCATCTGCACCAATCCCAAGCACAAGCAGCGGCAGGGGTAACCGATGGCACGTATCGCCGGCGTCGACATCCCGCGCGAGAAGCGGGTCGAGGTCGCCCTCACCTACGTCTTCGGGGTCGGTCTGCCGACCAGCCAGAAGATCCTGGCGCAGACGAACATCAACCCCGACACGCGGGTGCGCGACCTGACCGAAGAGCAGGTGAACCGCCTGCGCGAGGTCATCGATCGTCGCTACAAGGTCGAGGGCGACCTGCGCCGCGAAGTGGCCCTCAACATCAAGCGCCTCATCGAGATCGGCTCGTACCGCGGCCTGCGCCATCGGCGCAACCTGCCGGTGCGAGGCCAGCGGACCAAGACCAACGCTCGCCAGCGTCGCGGACCGAAGAAGACGGTCGGCGTCAGGCGCAAGAAGTGACGAAGGACTGACGAGTGGCGGAACGCAAGCGAGCGGTCAAGACGCGTCGGCGTGAGAAGAAGAACGTCCCGCAGGGCCACGTTCACATCCAGGCCACGTTCAACAACACGATCATCACGATCACTGACCTCAACGGTGCGGTCATCAGCTGGGGCTCGGCCGGCGTCGCCGGCTTCAAGGGCTCGCGCAAGAGCACGCCGTATGCCGCGGCCCTGTCCGCCGAGGGCGCGGCCAAGCGTGCGATGGAGCACGGCATGCGCCAGGTCGAGGTCTACGTCAAGGGCCCCGGCGCCGGCCGGGAGCAGGCCATCCGCTCGCTCCAGGCCGCCGGCCTCGAGGTTAGCGCCATCACCGATGTCACCCCTATCCCGCACAACGGCTGCCGCCCGCCGAAGCGGCGTCGCGTCTAGAGCCCCGAGGACCCATGGCCCGTTACACCGCATCCGTCTGCCGCCTCTGCCGACGGGAGGGCGCCAAGCTCTTCCTGAAGGGGACGCGTTGCTATACCAAGAAATGCGCGTTCGAGCGTCGGCCCACCCCGCCCGGCCAGCACGGCGTCCGTCGCCGCAAGGTCGGCGAGTACGGGCTGCAGCTGCGCGAGAAGCAGAAGGTCCGGCGCACCTACGGCGTCCTCGAGCGCCAGTTCCGCAACTACTTCGTGGACGCGGAGAACCGCCCCGGGGTCACCGGCGAGAACCTGCTCCGCTCGCTGGAGCTGCGCCTGGACAACGTCGTGTATCGGCTGGGCATTGCCTCCTCGCGGGCCCAGGCCCGCCACTTCGTCGCGCACGGGCATTTGAGTGTCAACGGCCGGCCCACCAACGTGGCGTCGTTCCAGCTCAAGCCGGGCGATCGGATCGAGGTCCGCGAAACCCACCGCACGCGTGAGCCGTTCAAGATCGCCAAGGAGACGCTCCGCTCCCATCAGGCTCCCGAGTGGCTGTCCATCGACGCCACCAGTCTGACCGGGGCAGTCGTCACACCGCCAACCCGCGACCAGATGCCGCTCGACCTCAACGAGCAGCTTGTGGTCGAGTACTACTCGAGGTAACCCGCCCACATGATCGAACTCGAGACTCCCCAGATCGAGCCCGTCGAGGAGGCTGGCACGTACGCCAAGTACGAGGCCGGGCCCCTGCAGGCCGGCTACGGCGTCACTCTCGGCAACGCCCTCCGGCGCGTCCTCCTGTCGTCGCTCGAGGGAGCCGCGGTCACGAGCATCCAGATCCGTGACGTCTACCAGGAGTTCTCCACGATCCCGGGCGTCAAGGAAGACGTCACCCAGATCGTCCTGAACGTCAAGAAGCTCCGGCTCAAGAGCTACGCAGCCCATCCGGTCCAGCTCCGCCTGATCAAGAGCGGGGCGGGCTCGGTGACCGCGGCCGACATCGCCGAATCGGCCGACGTCGAGATCATCAACCCGGACCTCGTCCTGATGACCCTCGACACCGACGACGTCACGATCGAGTTCGACTTGACGGTCGAGCGCGGCGTTGGCTACCTCGGTGCCGAGCGGGCCGAGGCGCTCCCGATCGGGGTGATCGC
>JANMBS010000296.1:0-2080 GCA_031360525.1 Thermomicrobiales bacterium | reverse complement strand
CCTTGCGGATCGCGTCGGTGAGGTGCATGCCGACGGGCAGATCTGGTCGCGCGCGTTGTGGGATATCAATCAGGGTCTCGGTCGCGACGCCGCGAATACGGTGATCCTCGAGGCCCAGTTCGCCTATCCGCCCCAGGCGACCTTCGCCGACGCTGCCCGCATCAATGTCGAGACTGCGCAGCGCCTGTTCGGTGCCCACGGAGCGAACATCGTCCGCAAGGCTTTTCACGATCGAGGCATCACCCCGCAGCCGGTCAAGGTCGTGAAGACGAAACCATCGACGATCAAGGCGCCGACCGGTCTGCGCGAAGTCGCCAGGCTCGGTGCGCCGGAGCCTGGTGGCGGTGCCTACGTCGACGTCTTCGAGCCCTACGACCTCAACGACCGGTCCGAAGCGTTGTTCGCGAGCAACGTCGACACCGGCGGGCAGGGTGTCTACGTCGCCGACAAGCAATCATCCCGGAACGTGGCCCGCTCAGGTGACGCGGCGCCCGGAGGCGGTGTCTTCGGCTTCGGTGTCGTGGCAGGCCCGGAGGTCGATGGCAACGGCAACGCAGCCTTCGCCTACTATCTCGATCCCCTGGGACTCCCATTCGGTCGCAATGCCGGTGTGTATCGGACCACGCCGGGCGGACTGCGAGCGATCGTGGTGCCGGACGTGACCGTCGCCCCCACCGGTGGAGCCTTCCTCGGCGCGGGCGAGTTGACCTCGACCAACGATCGGGGCGAGGTCGCGTTCAGTGGCATGATCTCGACCGAGTCGGGTATCTCCGACGGCATCGGGATGGGGACCTTCCTCGGCCGTCCAGATGGATCGATCGCTCGTCTGGTCGTCCCCGGGGACGGCGCCCCTGGCGGAACCACGTTCGACTATGCGACAGGTCCGTCGATCAATGCCATCGGCGACGTGGCCTTCACCGGCCATCGAGCCGGAACGCCCTGCGAGAGTGCTGTCCCGCAGTCGACGATCATCGGCTGCGACGACGAACTGTTCCTCCGGCGTGCGAGTACCGGGCAGGTCACGCAGTTGACGTCGCGGGGTGCCACCGCACCCGGCGGCGGGGTCCTCCTCGACGTCTTGAACCCCGTCCTGAGCGACAACGGAGACGTCCTGTTCGTCGGCGTCGTCGAGACCGAGACGAGCTTCTTCCTGGGGGTCTATGTTGTCCGAGGTGGGACCGTGACGGTCGTCGTGCGTGGGGGCGACCAGATGCCCGGCGGCGGTCCGTTCCTGACGACGGGCTTCCTTCCGGGGAACGCGGATATCAACGACCGTGGCGACATCGCCTTCTCGGCCACGCTGGATGCCGACGACAACGGCGACGGCCTGATCGACCAGGGGCTGTATCGCTGGACCGCCGGAGCGCTGAGTGTGGTCGTTCGGAGTGGGGTCGTGCTACCCGCTGGACAGGTTCTCGCGATGCAGTCGATCGGTCACCTCGGCTCGGTGTGGCCGTTCAGCGGTGCGGCGATCAATCACAGTCGCCGTCTGCTCTGGCAGGTCACGATCCTTGACAGCGCCGGGTCCCTCCAGACGATCCTGTATACGAGCGGCTGACGCGCGGTCAACCGTGTGGCAGCTTGGGGTGGATCACACCGTGATGAGCTCGCGATGCTCGCCCCAGGCGACCCGCAGGCGATCGCTGATCTCCCCCACTGTCGCGTACGCTCGGACGGCGGCCAGGATCGAGGGCATCAGGTTGGCGCTGCCCCTGGCGGTCGTTTCGAGGCGGTCCATCGCGTCGGTCCAGGCTTCGGCCGAGCGTTCGGCACGGACCCGACGGACGCGCTCGATCTGGCGGCGCTCCCCGTCCGGGTCGATCCGATGGAGTGGCGGGGTCGACACCTCGTCGTCGCGGAAGCGGTTGACCCCGACGACGACCTGGTCGCCGGACTCGATCGCCCGCTGGACGCGGTAGGCGGCCTCCTGGATCTCACGTTGCTGGAAGCCACCTTCGATGGCGGCCAGGGTCCCGCCCATCGCCTCGATCTCGTCGAGATAGGCCCATGCGGCAGCCTCCAGCTCGTTGGTCAGGCTCTCGACGTAGTAGGAGCCCGCGAGCGGGTCGGGCGTCTCGGT
>JANMBS010000290.1:0-1560 GCA_031360525.1 Thermomicrobiales bacterium | reverse complement strand
GTTCACCCTCACCGGCGGCATGTGCCCGCGCTGCGAGGGCATCGGCACCGTCTCCGACATCGACCTCACCCAGCTCTACGACGACACGAAGTCGATCGCCGAGGGCGCAATCACGATCCCCGGCTACAAGGTGGACAGCTGGTGGACCGTGGGGATCTTCACCGCCTCCGGCTTCGTCGACCCAAACAAGCCGATCCGCGAGTACACCAAGAAGGAGGTCCACGACTTCCTCTACAAGGAGCCGACCAAGGTCAAGGTGGAGGGCGTCAACCTCACCTACGAAGGATTGATCCCCAAGATCCAGAAGTCGATGCTCTCCAAGGACCCCGACGCGCTCCAGCCCCACATCCGGTCGTTCGTCGAGCGGGCGGCCACCTTCGCCGCCTGCCCCGACTTCGGCGGCACGCGACTCAGCGAAGGCGCTCGCTCGTCCAGGATCCAGGGCGTCAACATCGCCGACGCCTGCGCGATGCAGATCAGCGACCTGGCGGTGTGGGTGCGGGGTCTTGACGAGCCATCGGTGGCACCGCTTCTCTCCGGGCTCCAGGAGACGCTTGACTCGATCGACGAGATCGGATTGGGCTACCTCTCACTCGACCGGGCGTCGGGCACGCTGTCCGGCGGCGAGGCCCAGCGAACCAAGATGATCCGGCACCTGGGGTCCAGCCTCACTGACGTGTCGTACATCTTCGACGAGCCGACGGTCGGGCTCCATCCGCACGACATCCAGCGGATGAACCGGCTCCTGCTCCACCTGCGCGACAAGGGCAACACCGTCCTCGTCGTCGAGCACAAACCGGAGGTGATCGCGATCGCCGACCACGTCGTCGACCTCGGCCCGGGGGCGGGCGACGGCGGCGGACGGGTGTGCTTCGAGGGAACGGTCGACGGCCTCCGGGCCAGCGATACGCTGACCGGACGCCACCTCGGATACCGCGCGGCCCTCGATCCGACGACCCGGACGCCGTCCGGCACGCTCGAGATCCGCCACGCGACGCGGCACAACCTCCAGGACGTGAGCGTGGACATCCCACTCGGCGTGCTGTGCGTCGTGACCGGCGTCGCAGGCTCGGGGAAGAGCTCGCTGATCCATGGGTCGATGCCCAAGGAGGCGGGCGTCGTCTCGATCGACCAGACGCCGATCCGCGGCTCACGGCGGAGCAACCCGGCGACCTATACCGGGCTCCTCGACCCGATCCGCACGGCCTTTGCAAAGGCGAACGGAGTCAAGCCCGCGCTGTTCAGTTCAAACTCCGAGGGCGCCTGCCCGACCTGCAACGGCAACGGCGTCATCTACACCGACCTTGGGATCATGGACACGGTCGCCACCGTGTGCGAGGGGTGCGAAGGCAGGCGGTTCCAGGCGGCGGTTCTGGACTACCACTTCGGCGGCAAGGACATCAGCCAAGTGCTGGCCATGTCGGTCAGCGAGGCCGAGCAGTTCTTCGCCGAGGGCGATGCTCGAACGCCCGCTGCCCACGCGATCCTTCGGCGTTTGACTGACGTCGGCCTCGGCTACGTCAGCCTCGGGCAGCAGCTGACCAGCCTGTCCGGTGGCGA
>JANMBS010000276.1:0-2033 GCA_031360525.1 Thermomicrobiales bacterium | reverse complement strand
CGGGATGGATCCGTTGACGCTCGCCCTGGACACCATGGCGACGGACCGCGGAGCCACGATGATGATCGTGTCGCTGATGGGCGACGCCGACGTCGACGCGATCATGGCCGACCCATCGACCGCTTTCGGGTCCGACCAGCTGGGCGTCACAACGCGCGCGGCCCGCGTCCACCCGCGCGCCTACGGGACGTTCGTGCGGGTCCTCGGTCGCTACGTGCGCGAGCGGGCGATCCTCGACCTGCCGCAGGCGATCCACCGGATGACCGGCCTTCCGGCGGCGGCCCTCGGCCTGACGGATCGTGGCCGGCTCGTCCCGGGCGCGGTGGCGGACCTCGTGCTGTTCGATCCGACGACGGTCGCCGACGCGTCCACCTATGCAGACCCGACCCGGCCAGCCGTCGGCGTCGAGGCGGTGCTGCTGGCCGGTGCCTTTGCGGTGGACGGCGGCGAGCCCCATCGGCCGTCGCTCGGGCGGGTGCTCCGGCCCGAGGTCAGTGGACCCCGCCGGCCGCATCGATCGGGATGACCTCACGACGCGTCTTGGCGTGCGGCCGCAGGGCTACCCCGCCGGCGCGGGCATGCTCGGCCATCGATCCGACGTTGGCGTCCAGTCGGTCGAGGTCCACCAGCAGGGCCGGGGTATCCACGGTCCCCAGTCGCGACCGGTCTCGACCGGTGCTTCGCGCTCGGCCGGCAGCGTCATGCGATCTCCCGCTGTCAAGCCTCGCCGCCCGATGCGCGCCCGGAGCCGCCGGGTCAGAAGGTCGGCGGGCTGATGATGATCAGGACCTCAGCGTCCCTGCCGCTCACATTCAGGAAGCGATGGAGCAGCTCGCGGTGGATCTTGATGCTGTCGCCGGCGCCCAGGTTGTACGTTTGACCGGCGACCTCGGCGACGACCTCGCCCGTCAGGACCACGGCGCATTCCTCGCTGGCGTGCCCGGTCGGAGCCGCGCCGGTCGATCCGCCCGGGGCGATGGCCAGCGACAGGACCTCGAACTCGCCCGAGGTGTCGGCCGACACCAACTCGTACTCGAGCACCCGATCGGGGAAGTTGAGCTTGGTCCGGCGGTCGCGGCGCACGACGATCTCTCGCTGGGCGCCCCCGATCATGAACTGGAACATCGGCACGTCGAAGGCGCCGGCGATCCGGCGCAGCGAGCTGATCGAGGGATCCGACGCGCCACGCTCGATCTGGCTCAGGGCGCTCACGGTCAGGTTCACCTGCGAGGCGAGCTGGGCGAGGGTCAGGCCGCGGCGAAGGCGTTCGCGCCGGATCCCCTCGCCGATACTCTCGATGTCGACCGAGCGCTCGTCCTCGCCGGTCGTGTTCTCGACGATGGCCTGGGCATCCCCGGTCACGAGGATCTCCTTCCGACGTCTGCGGTCGCGCCGAGCGGTGCGTGGGCCATGTCGGACCGAGGGCATCGAGTCCGCACGTCGGCTTGGATCGTCATGACGCTCCGTGGGCTGGGCGGGAGGCGGCGATGACTCGGGTCCGACACGCGTCGGTGAAGTCATACTGTTAGTCGGCTGTCATACTAAACCTGTACGCCACTACGGGTCAACGAAACGGGCGCTCCGAACGCGTCCCTGGCCGGGCGACGATGAGGGAGGCGACGCGTGTCCGAGGTCGGCCAAGTGAGCCAGCGGTCGGGAGCTGGAGCGGACGTCGACACACCCGCGTCGGTCCGATGAGTCGCCGGATCGCGCTCGTCGGCCTGAGCTGGATCTCCGCCGACCTGCCCGGACTCGCCTCGGACCCCACGCTTGGCACGGCGATCCCGTACAGTCACGCCTCGGCCGTGGCGGCCATCCCCGAGTTGCAGCTGGTGGCCGGCTGCGACATCTCGCCGACCGCATGCGACACCTTTCGCGAGCGCTGGTCTGGACGCTACCCCGGCCTCACGCTGTACGAAGACTATGGCGAGATGCTGCGCACCGAGCGCCCGGAATTCGTGGCGGTGGTCACCCCGGATCACCTCCACCGCGGCGTCGTCGAGGTCGCCATCGAGGCCGGTGCCCGCGGCATC
>JANMBS010000233.1:0-2352 GCA_031360525.1 Thermomicrobiales bacterium | reverse complement strand
CGGCGAGGTCCACGCCCTGGTCGGAGAGAACGGGGCCGGCAAGTCCACGATGATGAAGCTCCTCGCCGGCATCTACCGCCCAGACGCCGGAACGATCCGGTTCAAGGGCCGCGAGGTGGTCATCGCCTCGCCGCGGGCCGCTCAGGACCTCGGGATCAGCATCATCCATCAGGAGCTCAACCTGATGGGTGACCTCACCGTGGCCCAGAACATCTTCATCGGCCGCGAGCCGCGCGGCGCACTGCCGTTCGTCCTCGACGAGAAGGCCCTCAACGAGAACGCCCGCCAGCTGTTCGCCGAACTGCACATCAACCTCGACCCGCGGGTTCGCGTCTCCAAGCTGGCGGTCGCTCAGCAGCAGATGGTCGAGATCGCCAAGGCGCTCTCGTTCCACTCGGATGTGCTGATCATGGACGAGCCGACTGCCGCCCTCACCGACACGGAGATCGACGAGCTGTTTCGGATCATCCGGCACATGCGCGAGCGTGGGACCGGGATCGTCCACATCTCCCATCGACTCGAGGAGCTGAAGCAGATCTCGGACCGTGTCACCGTCATGCGCGACGGCCGGTACGTCGACACCGTCCAGACGGCCGAGGCGAGCATCCAGTCGATCATCAGCATGATGGTCGGCCGAACGATCTTCGAGGCGACCCCGGAGCTCCCGGAGCATCCCGACCCCGAGGTGGTCCTGGAGGTCCGCCATCTCAACCGCGGCCGGGTCATCCGCGACGTCAGCTTCGAGCTGCACAGGGGCGAGATCCTCGGCATCTCGGGCCTCGTGGGCGCCGGCCGGACGGAGGTGGTCCGAGCCGCCTTCGGAGCGGACCCCCGCGACTCAGGCGAGGTGCTCGTCCACGGGAAGGTGGTGTCGATCCGGACGCCGAGAGACGCGGTGGCCTGCGGCATCGGCTACCTGTCCGAGGACCGCAAGCGGTACGGGCTCGCGTTGACGATGGACGTCGAGACGAACACGGTGCTCGCCTCGTTTGGCTCCTTCACCGATCGGATCGGACGGATCGACGTCGGCCGTACCAAGGCAACCGCGCTGGCCTATGTCAAGAGCCTGGCGATCAAGACGCCGGGCATCGGCCAGCGCGTCCGGAACCTCTCGGGCGGCAATCAGCAGAAAGTCGTCATCGCCAAATGGCTCACCGCCGACACGGACGTCCTGATCTTCGATGAGCCGACCCGCGGCATCGACGTCGGCGCAAAAAGCGAGATCTACCGGCTGCTCAACGACCTCGCTCAACAGGGCAAGGGGATCATCATGATCTCGTCCGAGCTCCCCGAGATCCTGCGCATGAGCCACCGCATCCTCGTGATGTGCGAAGGGCGCATGACTGGCGAGCTGAGTGCGGCGGATGCGACCCAGGAGCGGATCATGGCCCTGGCGACCCAGCGCGAAGCGGTTGCGGCCGCATGAACCACACCTCCTCAACCGGCAATGACCCAGCCCGAGGCAGCAGTCCGATGCAGACGCCGATCGAGACGAGACAGTCCAGGATGCAGACGCTGGTTACCGGCGATGCGCTCCAACGCATCCTTGCGCTCGGCGCGCTCGTCGTCCTGCTCCTGTTCTTCTCGGCGATCTCGGAGCCGTTCCGCACGACCGAGAACTTCACGTCGATCCTGGTCGCGACCGCCGTCAACGGCGTCCTCGCGATGGGCGTGACGTTCGTGATCATCACCGGCGGCATCGACCTGTCCGTCGGCACCACGATGACCTTGTGCACCGTTGTCCTGGGCCTGGCGGTCACCAAGGCGGGCTTCCCGCTCTGGGTGGGCCTCCCGGCGGCCCTCGCGGCCGGCGCATTCATCGGCATGCTGAACGGCATCCTGATCGCAAAGGCCAAGCTCCCGCCCTTCATCGCGACCCTCGGCATGCTCAATGTGGCCCGCGGGCTCGCCCAGATCCTGTCCGATGTGAAGCCGATCTATTTCGAGGGCAACCCAGAGTTCTACGACTCGTTCATGGGCAAGGCCCTCTTCGGCATCCCGAACGTGGTGTTCATCATGTTCGGGGCGGCGGTCCTGGCCCATCTTGTCCTGACGAAGACGGTCCTTGGCCGTTACACCTTCGCCCTCGGGTCCAACGAGGAGGCGACGCGCCTGTCGGGTGTCAACGTCAATGCCTGGAAGATCTCCGTCTATGACGTGTCCTGGCTCTTCGCCGGCCTCGCCGGGATCCTCATCGGGGCGCGGATGACCTCCGCCCAGCCGTCGGTCGGTCTGGGCTACGAGCTCGACGCGATCGCGGCGGCCGTCATCGGCGGCACGTCGCTCAGCGGCGGCGAAGGCAGCATCGTCGGCACGGTCATCGGAGCCTTCATCATCAGCACCCTGACGATC
>JANMBS010000056.1:0-3487 GCA_031360525.1 Thermomicrobiales bacterium | reverse complement strand
CCCTCGTAGACCTCGACCCCAGCCCCGATGAACAGTTCCGAGCGCTGCTCGAGGTTGAACAACCCATAGGCGTTCGAGATGCCGGCCCGGTCCGACACGAGAACACCGTTCGTTCGATGGGTGACCTCGCCCGCCCACGGGCCATAGCCCTCGCCGATCTGGTGGAGCAACGCGGTCCCACGGGTGTCTGTCAGGAGCTGGCCACGGTAGCCGATCAGGCCACGGACCGGCAGGACGAACTCCATCCGTACCCGGCCGTCCGTGTCGCTCGAGATCTGTTCGAGTCGTCCCTTGCGGCCAGAGATGGCCGTCTGGACCTCGCCGATGTAGTCGGGCGGGATGTCGATGGTGATGCGCTCGTACGGCTCCTGGACCTCGCCACCGACCTCGCGCAGGAGGACTTCCGGTCGTGATGCGGTCAACTCGAAGCCTTCGCGTCGCATCTGCTCGATGAGGACGGCCAGCTGGAGCTCGCCCCGGCCGCGGACCTCGAACGCCTCGCTCGATTCGGCCGGGCGGACCTCGATCGAGACGTTGCCGAGGACCTCCTTCTCGAGCCGGGTCTTGATCTGACGGCTGGTGACGTACTTGCCCTCGCGGCCGGCAAGCGGCGAGGTGTTGACCGCGAACGTCATGCGCAGGGTCGGGGCGTCCACGTCGAGCCGCGGGAGGGGCCGAGGGTCGGCAGGATCCGTAAGCGTGTCGCCGATCGTCACCTCGGGCAGGCCGGCCACACTGACGATGTCGCCGGGGCCTGCTTCCTCGATATCGACCCGGTCGATCCCGTGGGCCGTTTGGAGGCTGGTGACGGTGCCGGTCAGAGTGACGGTCCGACCGGGTTCGACGGTCCCTGCCGTGTCGTCGGCCTCCTCGCGCACGACCGTGATGCGCTGACCGGTCCGGATCGTCCCATTCCAGATCCGACCGACCGCCATCCGGCCCACATACTCGTTGGCCGACAGGTTGGTGACCAGGAGCTGGAGGGGATGGTCGGGGGTATAGGTCACCGGCGGCGTGACCTCGACGAGCAGGTCGAGAAGCGGCCGCAGGTCCGTCCCGCGCTGGTCGAGATCGCGCGTCGCCGTGCCGAGCTTGGCGTTGGTGTAGACGATCGGGAACTCGATCTGGTGGGCGTCGGCGCCAAGGTCCATGAACAGCTCGTAGATATCGTCGAGGACCTCGGCCGGACGGGCGTCGCCGCGGTCGATCTTGTTGATGGCGACGACGACCGGGAGGCGGCGGGCCATCGCTTTCTGGAGGACGTAGCGGGTCTGCGGCAGCGGACCCTCCGCAGCGTCGACGAGGAGCAGCACCGAATCGACCATCAGCAGCGAGCGCTCGACCTCGCCGCCGAAGTCGGCGTGACCCGGGGTGTCGACGATGTTGAGGCGGACCCCGTCGTGGTCGACGGTGGTCTGCTTGGCCAGGATCGTGATGCCCTTCTCGCGCTCGAGGTCGCCCGAGTCCATCACCCGGTCGACGACCGCCTGGTTCGAGCGGAACGTGCCGGTCTGGCGCAGCAGCGCGTCGACCAAGGTCGTCTTGCCATGATCCACGTGGGCGACGATCGCGACGTTGCGCAGGTCGGGCCGGACGGCGGTCGGCGCCGAATCGTCGGCGGCCGAGGCGCGCGAAGCGTCGGGAGCCGGCTTCTGGTTCGAGGTCGAAGGCGAGGAATCGGGCACGGGCGGCTGCTGCTCCAAGTCGAAAGGGACACCGGATTGTCCCACGGATGAGGGAACGTGGCTGTCGCCCGTCACGAGCCCGCTACACTCGCGCGCATGACCGTCGCCGCCGTCATCCTGTCCGCCACCGCCGAGGGCGCGGTCGCCGACACGCTCGGTCAACCGCGGGTGCGACGCCTGGCGGACCTGGCCTGGTCCGGCGGTGCGCTGCCGATCATCATCCTGGCGCCGGATCCTGATGGGTCGGTCGCGGCCGCGCTGGTCGGTTCGGAGGCGGTCTATGGCTTCCCCGCCCCGCCGGAAAGTGGGCCGGTCGGCCAGATGGTCCGTGGCACGGAACTCGCGCTGGCCGAGGTGAGCGACACGACTGCGGTCTTGCTCTGGCCGGCGCGGATGACCTGGGTCGGGGCCGAGACGATCACCTCGCTGATCGAGGCCCACGGGACCGCCCGCGAAGCCATGCTGCGACCGACCTGGCACGGCGATCCCGGCTGGCCGGTCCTGCTGCCGACGAGCCACCTGGCCGAGTTGCGCGCGGTCGCACCCGACCGGATGCCGCCCGACGTCATCGAGGACCTCGCGGCCTCGGTCGCCAGCCGGCTCGTCGAGGTCGGCGACCCGGGCGTCGCGTTCGATGTCGAGACCGCTGCGGCCGACCTGCCGGCCTACGAAGGCCCACCCGATCCACCCGCCGGCCACACCCACGAGTGGGGTACCGACGTCACGGCCGAGGCGGGACTCCCGGAGCCCTGACCCGCGTCAGTCCCCGGCCGGCGCCGCCCGCGAGCGTGACCAGCCGTCGCGGATCCGGGCGACCGGCACGGTCGCACCGGCGATCCCCCCGATGACCAGGGCGACGCCCAGGAGCTGCACCGCGGACGGCGTCTCGCCGAGCAGGACGATGGCCAGACCCATCGACATCACCGGCTGGGTCAGCAGGATGATCGAGGTGATGATCGCCGGCAGACGCGGGAGCGAGATCGAGATCAGCAGGTAGCCGGCCGACTGCGCGGTGATCCCCAGGATGGCAAGCCAGAACAGGCTTGCGGGCGACGGCGTCAGATCCAGGTCGCCCACGGCCTCGCCGACGATGAACGCGCACACGGCGACCAGCACCGTGGCGACCGCCACCGGACCGGCCGGCCTGCGCGGGTCTCGGCCACCCCAGCGGATGATCAGGAGATAGGCCGAATAGCAGATCGCGGTGGCGATACCGAGGATGACGCCCAGCTGCGGCGCCGACCCGTAGGCGTCATCGCCGATCACGCCCGAGATCAGGACGACCCCCGCCAGCACGACCGGCAGCGCGAGGAGCGTCGCCCGCGACGGCCGCTCCCCGAGGAGCAGCCACGCGAAGAAGCCGACGATGATGACCTGCAGGTTGCCAAGGACCGTGGCCAGGCCCGCCCCGACCGCCTCGATGGCGTGATGCCAGAACATCAGGTCGCCCGTGAAGAAGACCCCCGCGATGGCGGCGAGCCGGATCGTCTGACGGGGCAACGGACCGTAGCGCCGCCACTCCCCCAGCGCGACGAGCATTAGCAAGGGCAACCCGAAGACGGCTCGGTAGAAGGTGCCGGTCGATGGTGAGACCGCCGCGAACAGGTAGAAGACCCCCGAGAACGCGATGCACGTCGCACCGAGCAGCGCCGCGAGGCGTGGCCGCTGCGCGAACCAGTCGAGGGCGCCGAGGTCCCCGGGTTCCGCGCTCAGGTCTTGTCCTGGCCGACGCCGGCGTATCGCAGCCCGAGCTCCTCGTTTTGCCCCGGTTCGGGTATCGATGGCGCTTCGAGATTGAGGTC
>JANMBS010000199.1:0-2477 GCA_031360525.1 Thermomicrobiales bacterium | reverse complement strand
TACCGGTGCAGTAGCCGAGTTCGCGCATCATCTCGAGATCGAACGTGGTTCGCTGGCGCAGCCTTGCGCCCTCGAGCACGCGCCCCTCCGCCTCGAGGCCGCCGACCCGGTCCTCCATCTCGGCCTCGATGTCGACGATGGCTTCCTTCAGTTTGTCCTGCGGCGTGACGTAGTGGGTGGCCGGGTAGACGTTGGTCTCGGTCCGCTCGGCGAGCAGTTCGCCGGTCAGCGGGTCGAGCTCGGTGATGCGCTCGATGACGTCGCCGAAGAACTCCACTCGGACGAGGATCTCCTCGGAGGCCGGCTGGAGCTCGAGGGTGTCGCCACGGACCCGGAAGCGCGCGCGGCTCATCGCGGTGTCGTTGCGCTGGTATTGGAGGTCGACCAGGTGGCGCAGGACAGCATCCCGGCGATACTGCCCGCCGACCCGCAGCTTGAGGACCGTCGCCCCGTAGTCGACCGGGGCGCCGAGCCCGTAGATACACGACACCGAGGCGACGATGATGACGTCGCGGCGTTCGAAAAGGGCGTGGGTGGCGGCATGCCGGAGGCGGTCGATCTCGTCGTTGCGCGACGAGTCCTTCTCGATGTACGTGTCGCTTCGCGGCAGGTACGCCTCGGGCTGGTAGTAGTCGAAGTAACTGACGAAGTACTCGACCTTGTTGTCCGGGAAGAACTCGCGGAACTCGGCATAGAGCTGTGCGGCGAGCGTCTTGTTGTGGGCGAGGACCAGGGTCGGCCGAGTGGCCTTTTCGATGACCTTGGCGAGTGTGTAGGTCTTGCCCGTCCCCGTCGCCCCGAGCAGGACCTGGTGGTTGAGCCCCTTGTCGAGCCCGTCGTTCAGACCCTCGATGGCCTTGGGTTGATCGCCGGTCGGCTCGAACGGTGCGACCAATCTGAAATCGGGCATACGTCGATGATATCAGGATGCCCTCGAATAGAACGAGTGTTCTAGCCCCTACAGGCCGCTCTTGAGCGCGACGATCCGGGCATACGACGCGCGCAGGGTGGCGGTCGAGATCGTTCCCCGCCGGGCGCTCTCGACAAGCGTTGCGTAGGTCGCCCGCGTGGTCGCCTCGGACCCGGTCAAGAGGATCATGTCCGTCCCCGCCCGGGCAGCGCCGGCGGCGAATGCACTGACCGGTCGGCCGCGGGCATGTGCTGTTCCCGTCAACGAGTCGGTGATGGTGACGCCGCTGAAGCCGAGCGTCCCACGCAAAAGCCGGGTCGAGATCGCGGGCGACCACCCGGCCGCATTCACGCTGTCGTAGGCAGGGTACGTCGCGTTCGACAACATGATCATCGGGATCTGGTGACCGATCGCGGTCTGATAGGGCTTCAGCCCGGGCGCCAGCCTCGTCTTCGACATGGAGATGGTAACGACGGAGGAATCGGTGCTCCGCGTCGCGAAGCCGATCCCCGGGAAGTGCTTCATCGACGGCAGGACGCCCTTCGATTCGAGCCCGGTGGCGAATGCATCGCTCAGGAGTGCCGTCTTGACCGCACTGATCGACCATGTCCGACCCGCGCGGTACATGAATCCGGTCGCGGTGGCGATGTCGGCGACGGGCGCGAAGTCGATGTCGATGCCGAGGTCATGCAGCGCCGCCCCGGTGTCAGCGCCCTGGTTGCGGGCGACCGACGCGCTCCCGATGCGGCCCATCGCGGGGGCCGAGAGGGTCGGCGGCGCCCACGGGATCCGTTTGACCGGCCCTCCTTCCTGGTCGACGGCGATCAGGAAGCGGGGCTGGCTACCGGCCCGGGCGGCCGCGTGCAGTTCCCCGGTCAACGCGATCAGCGCGGCCCGGGTCGTGAGGTTCGAGCCGAACAGCACGACGCCACCGATCTCCCCGCGTCGGATGCGTCCAAGTAGGTCCGCCGATGGCGTGGTCCCCTCCATCCGGACGACGAGCTTCTGGCCGATGAGCTGCGCCAGCGTCGGCTGGGCGGCGTTGACGGCCTGCGGCGACGGCGCGACCGCGACGACCAGCGATGCCACCAGCGCCAGCCCGACGCCACGCATCAGCGCGCCCACGGCTGCATCGCGATGGCGGCGGGCTGACCTGGACCGTTGCACGGCGGGACGGTGGCGTCCGTCGGCGTCGGCGGGGCGGCGACAAACCGGTTGCCGTCGCGCAGGAGGAAGGCGACACGCACCGGCGGAACCGGTGCGGCGCCGCAGTAGTTGCTCACCTCGACCAGCGTCTTGACTCGTCCGCCCGGCGAGAGCTCGATGATGTCTCTGCTTGAGGGGGTCGTCCCGTCCATCAGGACCCGGCCAGCACCATCGATGAGTTGGGGTCGCTCGAGCCTGTCCAGGGTGCAGTTTTCACGACCCGCGTTTATCACCTCGACGTCAGCGATCCGAGAGCCCGCGGCTCCTTCCCACATGGTGATCCGTGCCGCGAGGTCGCGGGTGACGCACCCGCCGATCGTCGGTAGGGCGGTGGGTGTCACGGCCGCGGTCGGTGTCGGCG
>JANMBS010000152.1:0-3920 GCA_031360525.1 Thermomicrobiales bacterium | reverse complement strand
GCGATCACGGCCCCGGCCGGCACGCGCTCCTGCTGGGCATAGTGGACGGCCGCCGCCTCGGGCTCGGTCAGGAGGGTCACGTTGGCCACGTCGGCCTGGCGGACGGCCTGCTCGAGCAGATCGATCTTGTAGGCGCCGTAGCTCGCCGGGTGGGTCAGGGCGATGGCGTCCGGCTCGCCGCCGGACTGTTCGCTCACCTTGGCCACGATCGCCTTAAGCAGGTGGGCGAGCAGCGATTCGGCACCGTAGGGGGTGCCGCCCAGGATGATCGGGGTCGGGTCGCCGAGACGGCGCTTGAACTCGCGCGCGGTTCGTGTGGGTTCGCTGAGCGAGCGCCGCTCGGCCGCGTCGCCGACGAGGACCTCGCCATCCGCGCGGAGCACGACGATCGACGGGATCGTCGCCGCCCGTTCACCCAGCTGGAAGATCTCGATCCGGCCGTCCCGCGCAGTGGCTGCGGCCGAATACGTCGTTCCGAGATCGATCCCGAGCGAATACGCCATCGAACCTCCCCGTCCGGTCCCAGGTGCCAGGCGTCGAGTCTAGCGCGCCTCCCGGCCCGCGACTGCGAGGGTACACTCGGGCCGATGACGAACGCGCCCGGGCAGCCGCGAACCGACGCGACCGCCCCGGGCGCCACGTCCGCGGATGGCGCCACGTCGCCGGCCGCGGCCGCGGCCGACGCCGTCGCCGGGATCGTCGTGGATGCCGCGGCGCTCGCCAGGCGGCGGGGTCGCGAGGACCTCGCCGAGAGGCTCGACCGGGTCGCCGAACGCGTCGCGCGGACCGACACCGTCGTGTGCGTGGTCGGCGAATTCAAGAAGGGCAAGAGCGCGCTCATCAACGCCCTGATCGGGAGCGATGTCTGCCCGGTCGACGATGACCTCGCCACGATGGCGGTCACGGTCGTCCGCTACGCACCGGAGCCGGGGGCGATCGTCCGGCGGCGCGAGGACGGGGAGCTCCTGATCGACCCGATCCCAGCCGACGAGGCCGGCCGCTGGGTCGCCGAGACCGATGGTGACGACCGCCGGCACGGCGTCGAGGTCGTCGAGGTCGGGCTGCCGAACCCGTTCCTCCAGAGAGGCATCGCGCTGGTCGACACGCCCGGGGTCGGTGGCCTGAACGCGGCCCACGCGGCGGCGACGCTGGCCTTCCTGCCCTCGGCCGACGCGCTCATCTTCGTCACCGACGCCTCGACCGAGATGTCCCGCCCGGAGCTCGACTTCCTGTCGGCCGCGATGAAGGCCGGACCGCCGATCCTCATCGCCGTCACGAAGATGGACATCTACCCCGAATGGCGCCGGATCGTGGCCATCGATGAGGGCCACCTCGCGACCCTGGGCCTGACCGAGACCCCATTCCCGCTCAGTTCGGTCCTGCGCGCGCACGGGCTCGCGACCGACGACCCGGCCCTCGAAGCCGAGAGCGGCTATCCGGTCTTTGCCGAAGCGCTCGTCGAGGACGCAATCGGTCGAGCACGGGCTGGCTCGCTGTCGACCGCCATCGCCCAGGTCCTGCCTGCGCTCGACCAGCTCCGCGACCCGCTGGCGGCCGAGGTCACCGCCTTGGAGGACCCCTCGTCCGCCGAGGCCCTCGTCGCCCAGCTGCGCGACGTCCGTGCCCGGCTGGCCGCCCTGGCCGAGGCCGACGCATCCTGGTCGGTGCGCCTCGAGGACGAATTCACCGCCCTGCGCACTCGGACCGCCTTTGCGTTCCAGGCACGGATGCGTGGTTTCGTGCGCGAGACCCAGGACGAGATCGAACGTATCGACCCGGCCCGCGCCTGGCCGGAGGTCGGCCAGCGCATCCAGGCCGAGACCGCGGCCACCGTCAGCGCGGCGTTCCTCGAGGCGACCGATGGCGCCGCCGCCATCCAGGCCATGATCGCCGGACACCTGGCCGACGAAGCCCTTGGGCTCGACGGCGTCGGCATCCCGGTCTCGTTCGACGTCTCGACGATGTGGCAGGGTGGGCCGACCTTCGCGGGCCGGGCCAAGTCGGGCCTGATGGCCAGTCTCGGGATCGTGGGCGGCGCGAGCGTCGGGGTCGAGATGCTGGGGATGCTCGGAACGCTGCTCGGGGCCGCGGTCGTCGGGCCGGCGGCGCTCGGGGTTGCCGCGGTCTTCGGTGGAAAGCAGGTCCTGAGCGAGCGGCGGCGCCAGCTCGCCGACAGGCGCCAGCAGGCGCGCGCATTCCTCAGTGCATTCGTGGAGGAGGTCCGCTTCGAGACGGACGGGCGTCTCGCCTCGCTCCTCGACGACATCCAGCGCCAGATGCGTGCCAGGTTCGCTGACCGGATCCGCGAGCTGCGCCGGACGTTCGCCGAGACTGCCGCCGGTCTCGAGGGCGCCACGGAACGGGCCGAGGGTGATCGACGCTCGCGTCTGACCGCGGTCAAGGCGGACCTGGCCACGATCGACGAGCTTCGCGGGCGAGCCCTGGCTGTCGGCCGGTAGCCGCAGGGTTCGGTACTCCAGTGGCGACGCCGTGCGGTAGGCTTGGTGCCGCTCATCCGTTCGAGCTCAGCCGAAGGCAAGGGTCACGAACGATCGCGGCGCGAGACCCGAGACGTGGATTGGATCGGCGTCCAACGAGATTGGCGTCCAACGAAAGGTGCAGGGGACATGTCCGTCGATTCGAATAAGGAGCTGGTTCGCCGACTTCACCAGACGGTGATGACAGACCGGCACCTGGATGACTTGGCGAAGTTCATGACCGACCCGCTCGTCGACCACAGCTCACCTGGGGAGCGGTTGTCGCTGGAGGACTACAAGCGTTCGCTCGGGGCCTACTTCGATGCTTTCCCCGACTTCAAGGAGGAGATCGCCGACCTCACCGGCGAGGACGACTTCGTCGTCTGCCGGCTCGAGCTCACCGGCACGCAGAATGGGTCGTTCATGGGCGTCCCGCCATCGGGCAAGGCGTTCAAGATCGGCTCGATCCAGACCTATCGGGTCGCCGACGACAAGATCGTCGAGCGATGGACCTTCATCGACCTGATGAAGCTGCGGACTCAGCTCGGGATCCAGAACTAGCCGGCGTCGAGAGCTCACTGAGGTACGGCCGATGGGTACGCAACAAGAGCAGAACAAGGCCTTGGTTCGGGGCGAGATCGAGGACGTCATCAACAACCACATCACCGATCGGTTCGGCGATTACATCGCCGAGAACGGCATCGACCATGACGCGCCGCCGAACATGCCGCCCGGTCCGGCCGGGACAAAGATGTTCTTCGAGATGTTCTTCAATGGCTCGTCTGATTCGAAGAACACCATTTCCCACCTGATCGCCGAGGGCGATCGGGTGACGACGATCGCCACGATCGCGGGCACGCATGACGGGAATCTGTTCGGGATGCCCGCGACCGGCAAGAAATTCTCGGTCGCCCTGGTCGAGACCGTCCGGATCGTTGATGGCAGGTACGTCGAGCGCTGGGGCGGCATCGACACCATGGCCATGATGATGCAGCTCGGCGCGGTCAAAGACCCCGGCGAGAAGGAGCGGGTCGAGCGATTCACGGCGATGGTCCACCGCTACATCGACGGCGTGAACAATGACGACGCCGCCGCGCTGCGCGAGGTCTTCGCAGTCGACTTCAACGATCACAACTCGGCACAGGTTACGGGGCTGCCGCCGGGCGTCGAAGGGGTCGTCACCGCGCACCACATGCTCAACGAATCCTTCAGCGACCTGACGTTCACGATCGATGAGATCCTCGTCGAAGGCGACCAGGTGGCCATCCGTGTCCACGCGGAGGGCAAGCATACCGGCGACTTCTACGGCTTCCCGCCGACCGGCAAGCCGATCAGCTGGACGGCGCACCGGATTCTGCGCGACAAGGACGGGAAGTTCGTCGAGGCGTGGAACGAATTCGACCAGGTCGGCATCCTGCAGCAGATGGGCGTCGTCCCATCGTT
>JANMBS010000403.1:0-3613 GCA_031360525.1 Thermomicrobiales bacterium | reverse complement strand
CCACGACACTTCCGCGTCACGGTCGAAGGGCACCTCGCGCAGCGCCACGTAGCGCGCGCCGTCCGAGCCGAAGGCCGTCACGTAGTCGTTCGGGTCGAAGAAGTTGCCGCGACTCTTGCTCATCCGCTCGCCGCCGGCGGCCAACAGCCAGCCGTGGACCCAGACGTGACGCGGCGCCTCCAGCCCTGCGCTCCAGAGCATCGCGGGCCAGAAGATCGTGTGGAAGCGGGCGATGTCCTTGCCGATGACGTGGAGATCGGCCGGCCACCAGCGGGCGAACGACTCGGGGTCGTCCGGGAAGCCGGCGCCCGTGATGTAGTTGATGAGCGCGTCGAACCAGACGTAGATCTTGCCCGCCTCGGGGTCCCAGGTACCGTCCTCGCGGAGGGCCGTGGCGCCGTTCTCGGCGATCGGGAACGGGATGCCCCAGTCGCCCGGCGTCCGTTCCCGGCTGATCGAGAAGTCCTCGAGTCCGCCGCGGATGAAGCCGAGCATCTCGTTGCGCCGGAAGTCGGGCCGGACGAAATCCGGGTGCTCGGCGTAGTGGCGCTCCAGGCGCTCCTGGTAGGCCGACAGGCGGAAGAACCAGTTGCGCTCGGTCAGCCACTGGAGCGGGACGTCGGGATGGTTCGGACAGATCGTCCCCCGCGGTGTCTCGAGGACGTCCGACACATTGCGGAAGCCCTCGTTCGGGCAATACCAGCCCTCGTACGTCCCGAGGTAGATGTCGCCGTTGGCGTGGGCGCGGCGGACCATCTCCTGCGCTGCCCGGACGTGGTCGGGATCGGTCGTCCGGATGAACCGGTCGGGGGTGATCGCCAGGGCCTCTTCGGCCACCGTGAACATCGCGACCTTCTCGTCGACGAACTCGCGCGTCGGGCGGCCTTCGTCGACGGCGGCCTGGGCGATGTTGATCGAGTGCTCGTCGGTCCCGGTCAGGAACCGCGTGTCGTCGCCGAGCATGCGATGCCAGCGGGCGATCGCATCTGCGCCGATCACCTCGTACAGGGTGTGCAGGCCCGGCTTGTTGTTGGCGTACGCGATGGACGTGGTCAGGTAGTAGCGGGCTCGGTCGGCCATGGGCGCCGAATGGTAGCAGGGCGACCATCTCGGTCGGCTCCTGTTACCCTCCGCCCGATGCCAGAACGTGACGCCACATCACCGCGCTCGATCGCGGTCATCGGTGCCGGCTATGTCGGTCTCGTCAGCGCCGTCGGCCTGGCCCGGATGGGCCACCGGATCGAACTGGTCGAGACCAATCCCGAACGCCTGGTCGCATTGCGCGGTGGTCGCGTACCGTTTACCGAGGAGGGCGTCCAGGAAGCGCTGACGGCTGCCCTCGCCTCGGGTGTGCTCACGGTGCTGGATCACACGTCGAAGACGTCGGCAGAAGTGGTCCTGGTCTGCGTCGGGACCCCGATCGATGACCAGGGGCATGCAGACGTCGGGGCGGTCGAAGTGGTGTTGACCGATCTCGCCGCGCTCGACAGGCGACCGATCACTGTCGTCCGCAGCACGATGCCGGTCGGCACCTCGCAACGCCTCCTCCGCGACGGTCACGTCCGCGACGAGGCACGCTTCTTCACCGTCCCCGAGTTCCTGGCCCAGGGAACGGCGCTGGCGGACTTCGCGAAACCGACCCGGGTCGTCATCGGTCGCTCGTCGGTTGCGGATCCGGCCGCCGAGGCGGTCCTCATCGAGATCTTCGGGGCATTCGGAGGGCCCCTCCGATTGGTGAGCCTCGAGGAAGCCGAGCTCATCAAGAACGGTGCGAACGCGTTCCTCGCCTTGAAGATCTCGTTCGCCAACGAGATGGCCGGGCTGGCCGAACGGTCCGGGGCCGATGTCGGCCCCGTCCTGGAGGCGGTCGGACTGGATCCGCGGATCGGGTCGACGTATCTCCGCCCGAGCTTTGGGTTCGGCGGGAGCTGCCTGCCCAAGGAACTGCAGACGATCGCGGCGTCGGGCCTTGAACGCGGCCTCGCGATGCACGTGACCTCGGCGGCGCACGAGGCCAACCTCGCCCACCAGCAGCTCTTCGCTGAGCGCATCGACGCCATCCTCGGGGGAGTCGCAGGACGATCGGTCGCGCTGCTCGGGCTGGCCTTCAAGGCCGGGACCGACGACATCCGCTCGTCGCCCGCGGTCCGCCTCGCTGAGTGGCTGCTCACGCACGGGGCCGTGGTGCATGCCTACGACCCGGCGGCGGCCGGGCACGCGTCACGGCTCCTGCCAGACCTGATCGTCAACGGCACGGCCATGGAAGCGCTGGTCGGTGCCGAGGTCGCCGTGATCGCAACCGAGTGGCCCGAATTCAAGGAGCTCGATTGGGCGGGCGCCCGCGAGGTGATGGCGGTCCCGCTGGTGATCGACGGCCGGCGGCTGCTCGATCCGGGGGAGATGCGCGGACTCGGGTTCCGCTACGAGCGCGTCGGATCACCGCTCAGCGAACCGGCTGGCGTGGCGGCCGGACCTGGTGGGCCGGGGGCGCGCCGGGCTGTGCCGGACTTGTAAAGCGCCTCCCTCGGCGCATCCTGCTACTGTCAAGGTCATGTCAGAGCGCCACGCCGCGCCACGACGATCGATCGTCACCGAAGCGCGGCTCAGCCATCAAGTGGCGGCGACGGTTTGATGGCCCGCGCCCCGAAGCCCCCCGCCCCGAACCAAACCGCGCAGATCACGAAGGTGCTGGTGGCTGCAACCCGCTCGGCCGATCAGGTCTACCGGACTGTTCGTCGAATCGGCGGCTCGGTGCGCCGTCGGGTGCGCTCAGTGCCTCGTCGGATCAAGGAGCGCGCGCGACAGCGCAGCCTGCGTGCCACGCCCGCCGCGGAGGAGGCGCTGGTCAGCGCACTCCGGGAAGACTTGCCCGGGACCGCCGTTGACCACGGTCCCCTCGTCTCGATCGTGATCCTCAACCGCGACGGCCGCCGCCATCTCGAGCGGTGCCTGGCTGCCGTCGCCACGACGACCTACCGTGACGTCGAGGTCATCGTCGTCGACAACGGATCGACCGACGGATCGCCCGAGCTCGCCGAATCGTTCGTCATGCCGTTTCCGATCCGGGTCATTCGGAACGTGATGAACCGATCGTTCTCGGAGGCCAACGGCCAGGCCGTCGCGGTCGCCACGGGCCAGCTGATCTGCTTCCTC
The DNA here is from genome assembly GCA_031360525.1 of Thermomicrobiales bacterium. GTDB lineage: Bacteria > Chloroflexota > Limnocylindria > Limnocylindrales > CSP1-4 > SPCO01. Next base: position 460 of record JANMBS010000403.1, on the reverse strand, counting down.
AACAACGACGTCGACCCGATCACGGACGACTGGCTCGGCTACATGGTAGAAACGATGATGGCCCGCCAGGCGGCGGCGGTCGGGGCCCGTCTCATCTACCCGAGGCATCGCGGCGGCGCCCGGGCCGGAGCGAAGCAAGCCGATCTGTCGCTACAGCACGCCGGGGTCGACTTCGATCGCGGCAGGGCTGTCCCGCACGCCCGCGTCAGCGGCGCGGGCGCCGACGCGGTGGCGTCGTGGGCGGCTCAGGTGGTGGATCGGCCGGCGCTGACCGCAGCGTGCCTGCTTGTGCGGCTGGATGCGTTTCGCCAGGTCGGAGGCTTCTCACCGGAGTACGACTACGGCATCGAGGATGTCGACTTGTGCCTCAAGCTACGAGCGGCGGGTGGTCGACTCGTGTACGACGGCCGGGCCGCGCTCTGGCATCACGAATCGGCGACGCGGGCGGTCGACCAGCGCC
>JANMBS010000114.1:0-2437 GCA_031360525.1 Thermomicrobiales bacterium | reverse complement strand
ATGCTCGAGCAGATCACCGACGAGATCATCGGCCTCGGACCGCTCGAGCCGCTCCTGCGTGACGAGTCGATCACGGAAGTCATGGTCAACGGCCCGCGCCAGGTCTATATCGAACGATCCGGGAAGCTCGAGCTGACCAACGTCGTCTTCCAGAACGACGATCACGTGATGCGCATCATCGACCGGATCATCGCCCCCATCGGGCGCCGCGTCGACGAGTCGTCGCCGATGGTCGACGCCCGCCTGACCGACGGTTCTCGCGTCAACGCCATCATCCCGCCGTTGTCCCTTGTCGGTCCGGTCATCACCATCCGGAAGTTCTCTGCCTCTCCCTTCACGGTCGAGGATCTCATCCGGTTCGGCACCGCGACGGCCGACATGTTCGACTTCCTGCGTGCATGCGTCGAGGCTCGCCTCAATTTGTTCGTCTCCGGCGGCACCGGCTCGGGCAAGACCACGACCCTCAACGTCCTCTCATCGTTCATCCCGAACGACGAGCGGATCGTGACCATCGAGGACGCGGCCGAGCTCCAGCTCCGCCAGGAACACGTCGTCACCCTGGAGTCACGCCCGCCGAACATCGAAGGCAAGGGCGCCATCCCGATCCGCGAGCTCGTCCGCAACGCCCTGCGCATGCGGCCCGACCGGATCATCGTCGGGGAGTGCCGTTCGGGCGAAGCCCTCGACATGCTCCAGGCGATGAACACGGGACACGACGGCTCGATGTCGACCGGCCACGCCAACAGTCCCCGTGACATGCTGTCGCGGCTCGAGACGATGGTCCTGATGGCCGGCGTCGACCTGCCTCTACGGGCGATCCGCGAGCAGGTCGCCTCGGCGGTCGATCTCATCGTCCAGCAGTCGCGTCTCAAGGACGGGACACGCAAGATCGTCAACATCACCGAGGTCCAGGGCATGGAGGGGGACGTCATCGTCATGCAGGACGTCTTCGTCTTCGAACAGACCGGCGTGGTCGAGGGAAAGATCCAGGGCCGGCTGAAGCCGACCGGGATCCGGCCCAAGTTCGTCGAGAAGTTCGAAGTCATGGGGATCAACCTCCCGCCCGGCCTGTTCGGCTTCACGTACTAGGCTCGGAAGGAGCGCACACCCCCGATGGATACCATGGCACTCGCGATCGCAGGAGTCGCCGCACTGGCGATCGTGCTGATCGCGGTGGGCGTCGCGACCTCGGGTGGCTCGGGCATCTCCGACCGTCTCGAGCGCTACGCCGCAAAGCCCAAGGCGTCGTCCAAGTCCGGTTCGAGCGGTCAAGGCGGATTCGCCGAATTGATCGCCCAGAGCCAGGCCCTCAACAGCCTCAACAAGGTCGTCGAACAGCGCGACTTCGGGGCGAACCTGGCACGGGACATCGCCAGGGCGGACCTCAAGCTCAAGCCGTCCGAATTCCTCATGATCTGGGGTGCCTCGATCGTCGGCATCCCGGTGGCGATGTTCCTGCTGTCGGCGCTGCTGCCGGCACTCGGCAACCCGCTCTTCCTGCTGGTCGGGGCGCTGCTCGGCTTCATGCTGCCGCGCTTCTGGCTGGCCCGCCGCCGGAACGGCCGGCTCGGCTCCTTCAACAAGCAGCTGCCTGACACGATCACCCTGATCGCCAACGCCCTGCGCGCCGGCTCGTCGTTCCTCCAGGCGATCGAACTGGTGGTGCGCGAGTCACGCCCGCCGATCTCGACCGAGTTCGGTCGAGTCATCCGCGAGGTCAACCTCGGCCTTCCCTTCGACCAGGCCCTCGAGAACATGGTCCGCCGCGTCCGTTCGGACGACCTCGAACTGATGGCCACCGCGATCAGCATCCAGCACCAGGTCGGTGGCAACCTCGCCGAGATCCTCGATTCGATCGCCTACACGATCCGCGAGCGTGTTCGCATCAAGGGCGAGATCCGGACCCTCACCGCGCAGCAGCGCCTGTCGGGCTATGTCGTAGCCGGCCTGCCGATCGCTCTGGCGGGCTTCCTGTTCGTTGCTGCCCCAGGCTTCATGGAGCCGATGTTCGCCAATCCCCCCGAGATCCTCGGCCTGCCGGCCGGCGTCATCATCCTGCTCATCGGCGGGTTCATGATGTTCCTCGGGTTCATGTTCATCCGCAAGATCGTGGACATCGAGGTCTAGCGCCATGCCTATCCTTCCCATCCTCATCGCCGCCCTTGCGGCCGGCGGCATCCTGCTCATCGTCATCGGTCTCGCCGGCAGCTCGCCGGTGGACCCGGTGCAGGCCCGGCTCACCCAGCTCGGGTCGATGCAGGCCAAGAACCTCGAGGAGCTCGAGCTCAGCAGCCGTTCATCGAACGCACCCTGCGCCCGCTTGCCAATCGCCTGTCGGGACGGATCTCGAGCATGGCCAGCTCGTCGTTCAGCGAGAAGACCGGGAAACGGCTGGCGCTCGCCGGCAACCCCGGCGACCTGCGCGTGGCCGACTGGC
>JANMBS010000102.1:0-3606 GCA_031360525.1 Thermomicrobiales bacterium | reverse complement strand
GGCGCGGCGCGTGCATCGCCGGTCAGAACTGGGGCACGGCGACCTGCAACGACAAGATCATCGGCGCCCGGTACTACTACGAGGGCTTCGGCCGCAAGAACATCAGCAAGGCCGACTTCAAGTCGCCGCGTGACGGCGCCGGCCACGGGTCACACACTTCGTCGACGGCCGCCGGTAACTACAACGTCACGATGACCATCGACGGGAACACGATCGGCACGGGCTCGGGCATGGCCCCTGGCGCGAAGATCGCGATGTACAAGGTCTGCTGGGCCGGCGAGGGCGTGCCGGACGGCTGCTTCAATTCCGACAGCGTCGCCGCGATCAACGACGCGGTGGCCGACGGCGTCGACGTCCTGAATTACTCGATCGGGGGCAGCAGCGAATCCGATGTGCTGGATTCGGTGGCCCAGGCCTTCCGACGGGCGTCGAACGCCGGGGTGTTCGTCGCCAACTCCGCCGGCAACAGCGGCCCCGGCGCCAGCACGCTCGACCATCCGTCGCCGTGGGTCACCACGGTCGCAGCGGCAACGTTCCGGCGCGCCTTCCAGGTCGTCGAGCTCGGCAACGGCGACCGCTACGTCGGCGCGTCGACGACGCCGTCGCTCTCGACACTCACGTCGCTCGTCACCGCCGGGAGCGTCAAGCTCGCCACGGCGGCCTTGGCGGACGCAAATCGCTGCTTCGACGGCACCCTCGACCCGGCCAAGACAGCCGGCAAGATCGTCGTCTGCAATCGGGGCGTGAACGCCCGCATCGACAAGAGCTTCGAGGTCAAGCGCGCCGGCGGCGTGGGCATGGTCCTCGTCAACGTCTCGCCCAACTCGCTGAACGGCGACTACCACGCCGTCCCGTCGACCCACATCAAGCAAGCCGACGGCACCGCCGTCAAGGCCTACATCTCGACGGTCGGCAGCGCGGCCACGGCAAAGATCGTGCCGCTCACCGCGGCCGAGCTCGCGGCCGCTCCGCAGGTCCCCGAGATCACCGATTTCTCGTCGCGCGGTCCGTCCACGACGACCGGCGGCGACATCCTGAAGCCGGACATCGCAGCTCCAGGCAACGACGTGGTCGCGGCGGTCGCCCCGCCCAGCAACCACGGCCGGAGCTGGGACTTCATGTCGGGCACCTCCATGTCCTCGCCGCACATCGCAGGCATCGGCCTGCTTTTGAAGGCGAAGCACCGGGACTGGCTCCCATCCGAGATCAAGTCGGCGATGATGACAAGCGCCCGTGACACGGTCTCGAGCGCGGCTGACCCGTTCGCCCAGGGCGCGGGTTTCGTCAACCCGAACCCTGCGGCCGACCCAGGTCTCGTCTACCCGACGACGCCGAAAGAATATCGCCAGTACATGGTCAGCCTCGGCGTGCACTTCGCACCGCCGAACGACACATTGACCCCGATCTCCGGCTCTGAACTCAATCAGGCCTCGATCGCCATCGGCAGCCTGCCGGGCTCGCAGAGCGTGACCCGCCGCGTCAAGAACGTCGGGAGCACGACGGCCACGTACACCGCGTCCGCCAGCGTGCCTGGGTTCACGGTGACCGTGACCCCGGCAAGCCTGACGGTGGCCCCTGGTGCCAGCGCGACCTTCACGGTCGGGTTCTCCCGCAACGGAGCGACGTTCGGTGTTTGGGCCAAGGGTTCGCTCACGTGGACCGACGGCAGGCACAACGTGCGCTCGCCGATCGCACTCCGGCCGGTCCCGATCGCGGCTCCGGCCGAGGTGCATGGAGCAGCCAGCGCCAGCGGTTCGGTCGCCTTCAACGTCACCCCCGGTTTCACGGGCAACCTCGCGACGACGGTCTCCGGCCTCGTCGGGGTGACCCCGACCGCGGAAAGCGTCACCGTCGGCGCCTTCGACATCACCGCCCCGGTGGTCGACGCCGACACCGACGTCTACCACGTCACCGTCCCCGCCGGGACGCGCGCTGCGCGCTTCTCGCTGGACGCTGACAACAACTCGGACGACCTCGACCTGTATGTCTTCAAGGGAGGCGTCCTCGTCGACCTGTCCGCCTCGGGCAGCGCCGACGAGCAGGTCACCCTCGTCCATCCCGCCGCCGGGACCTACGACGTGTACGTCAACGGCTTCGCCGGGACGGGCGCGTACCACATCTCCAATTTCGTCGTGGGCGCGGCGGCCGTCGGCAACGGCACCGTCACGCCAAACCCGGCCTCTGTCACGCAGGGGACACCGGCCACGCTGTCGGCCAACTGGGTGGGGCTGGACCCCGCCCAGCGCTGGTTCGGCGTGATCGATTACACCGGCACAGACGTGTTCACGTACTTCTCGGTCGGCTGAGCCGCCGAGTGTGATCCGGGCGCCGCGGGCTTCGCCTCGGCGCCCGACTCCTCCCTCTCTTCGCTAGCTCGAGACCCGCCGACTCGGCGGGTCTCGTCACGTCTGGACAGTACGGGCTGTGGAAACTCCGCCCGGTCAAGGCTTCGCCTGGTCGGCCTTCCCGGACGACGTGGCGCGATTTCAGTTCGACCCGACCTGACCTTTGTCCCCTACAGGAGACTCCGCACGGTCGTGCCATAATCAACGCGCGCGAGGGGCTCGGCCGACTCGAACGGGCGACGACCCCGGGGCCAGACCCGGCCGGCGATCCGAGCGCGAGCCACCAGAGGAAACCAGATCCATGACCGTCGAATCGTCGACTTGGGCGACCAAGACCGGTCTCGCCCAGATGCTCAAGGGCGGCGTCATCATGGACGTCGTCACCCCCGATCAGGCCAAGGTCGCCGAAGATGCCGGCGCGGTCGCCGTTATGGCGCTCGAGCACGTCCCGGCTGACATCCGCGCAGCTGGCGGCGTGGCGCGCATGTCCGATCCCTCGATGATCCAGGGGATCATGGACGCGGTATCCATCCCCGTCATGGCCAAGGCCCGTATCGGTCACTTCGTCGAAGCGCAGGTCCTCGAGGCGCTCGGCGTCGACTATGTCGACGAATCGGAGGTGCTCACCCCCGCCGACGAGCGCAACCACATCGACAAGCACGCCTTCAAGGTCCCGTTCGTGTGCGGGTGCCGCAACCTCGGTGAAGCGCTGCGCCGGATCAACGAGGGTGCGGCGATGATGCGGACCAAGGGCGAAGCGGGGACCGGCAACATCGTCGAGGCCGTCCGCCAGCTGCGCGACGTGCTGGCCGAGCTCCGCCGCCTCCAGGGCCTGCGCGAGGACGAATTGTTCGTCGCCGCCAAGGAGCTTGGCGCCCCGTATGAGCTGGTCAAGGAGATCGCTGCGAACGGAAGACTCCCCGTCGTGAACTTCGTGGCGGGCGGGATCAGCACGCCGGCCGATGCCGCGCTGGTCATGCAGCTCGGTGCCGAGGGCGTCTTCGTGGGCTCGGGGATCTTCAAGAGCGAGGACCCGGCCCGGATGGCGAACGCGATCGTCCAGGCCACCACCTTCTTCGACGACCCGAAGAAGATCGCCGAGGTCTCCAAGGGGCTTGGCGCACCGATGCGCGGCATCGCGCTCGAGGCGATCCCCGACGAAGAGCGCCTCGCTGTCCGAGGCTGGTAGGACCGACGACCAGCCAGGCGAGCGCGACATGAGGATCGGGGTCCTGGCCCTCCAAGGGGCGTTCCGAGAGCA
>JANMBS010000089.1:0-6152 GCA_031360525.1 Thermomicrobiales bacterium | reverse complement strand
GCGGGGGCCCCGACGGCCCCGGGGACGGCGCCGGCCGGCGCGCCGCGCGCGGCTAGGATGGGGGTCATGTCGCGACTCAGCCCGACCGTCCTCGAATTCCTCGCCTCGGGCCCGCTCGCCCATGTGGTCACGCTCGGCCCGGGCGGCGATCCCCACGTCTCGCTCGCGTGGGTCGGCCTGGAGGACGACGAGGTCGTCATCGGGACGATGTTCGAGCAGCACAAGCTCCAGAACCTCCGAGCCGATCCGCGCGTCGCGCTGTCGTTCGAGGTGCCTGGCCATCCGCGGTCCGGGCTCCCCAGCTATCTCGTTCTCCGCGGCCGCGCCCGGGTGACGCAGGGCGGCGCCCCGGAGCTCCTCCAGCGCCTGGCCGTGACCTACATCGGTCCGGGCGTCACCTTTCCGCCGATGCCCGATCCGCCAGCGGGCTACGTGATCCGGATCACCGTCGAGAAGGTCTCCGGGATGGGCGATTGGGACTGAACCGATCGATCAGATGTCCGCCGGCAGGTCGCTTCGCCGAGTCCGCACCCGCGCCTCGATCGGGATGGCGCAGATGCGGGCGTCCGGCGGGAGCTCGGGGAGCGTGCCGGCGAAGGTGGGCCGTGGCCGGCCGCCGATCGCGCTCTCGACATCGAACGCGAAGCCGAGCAGGGTCGGCTCCGCCAGGAAGCCGGCCGACAGCCAGACGCCGCCGGGGCGGCCGTCGTCCGTCGTCCCGGTCGGCACCGAGATCGCCGGGTAGCCCGCGACGGCCGGCGCCATCGAATCGCCATACGCTGGCCCGACGATCGCATCGAGCCGGTCGGCCGCCAGGATGCGGTCGATGCCGTTGGTACGGGTGGTCGCCAGGCAGCGCGACCGAGCCTCGCGGTAGGCCGGATCGTCGAGCCCGCTCGTCGCGTCGGCCACGTGGAAGAGCTCCTGCCCGAAGTAGCGCAGCTCGTCGTCGCAGTGCTCATCGTTGAAGGCGATGAGGTCGCTCAAGCTCCGCATCGTGGTGCCCCGCAGGCCCGCCAGGTACGCCTCGATGTCGACCTTGAACTCGCTGAACAGGACGGTCAGCTCGTCCTCGTTGATGGACTTGGTGTCGGGCGGCTCGATCGGATCGACCAGCGTCGCGCCGAGCGATCGCATCACCTCGAATGCTCGCTCGGCGACGGCGTTGAGTCCCGCGTCGGCCGAAGCGTCAGTGGAGAACAGCCGCCGGTCGACCCCGATCCGAGCCCCGCACAGCGCCCCACGCCGGAGGAAGACCCGGTAGTCGCGCGGCAAGCGACGGCCGCGAACGGCACCGAACGGGGAGCGAAGCATGTTGAGTGTGATCGCCGCGTCGGTCACGGTCCGGACCATCGGACCCGCGGTGTCCTGGCTGTGGGCGATCGGGACGATGCCGGACTGGGCGATTAGCCCGACCGTCGGCTTGAGCCCGACGATCCCATTGCTCCCGGCCGGGCAGACGATCGACCCGTCGGTCTCGGTGCCGATCGCGATCGCGCACAGGTTGGCCGCCGACGCCACGGCCGAGCCGGAACTCGAGCCGCACGGGTCGAGGCCCAGGCCGTACGGGTTGCGGGTGAAGCCACCTCGGGCGCTCCAGCCGTTGAGGTGGAGGCCGGCGTCCGTGACCGGCGAGGGAACGAGGCCGCGGAAATTGGCCCATTCGGACAGGTTCGCCTTGCCGAGTACGACCGCGCCGCCCGCCCGCAGGCGCGTCACGATGAGCGCATCGCGCGGAACCCGGCTGCCGACCAGCGCGAGCGACCCAGCGGTCGTCTCCATCGCGTCATGGGTGGCGTTGTTGTCCTTGAGGAGGACCGGGATGCCGTGCAGGAGTCCGCGCCCCCGGCCAGCCCGCCGTTCGGCGTCGCGCCGAGCGGCGATGTCGAGCGCGGCCGGGTTCGTCTCGATGACCGCGTGGAGCAACGGGTCGAGCCGCTCGATCCGGCCCAGATACGCCTCCGTCAACTCGACGCTGGTCAGCCCGCCCGAAACCATGAGCGCCTCGAGTTCGGGGATCGAGGCCTCGAACCATGGGGCTGTCTCATCGGCATCGCTGGCTGGCGTCGATCGATCGTCGATCGCGACATCGTAGCGGCCCGAGAATCGAACGACCCGGGTCGACTGACGACCCGGGTCGAGATCACGCTGGTTCAGGCGGGTCGTTGCGACCCACGCCGAGAGGATAGGTTGGTCAGCCGCCGCGCTGGCTTCGGAAGCAGTCGCTGCAGTAGACGGGCTTGCCGCTGGTCGGGCGGAACGGGACCTGGGCTTCCTTGCCGCAGGACGAGCAGGTTGCCGCGAACATCTCGCGAGGACCACGCTCGTAACCGCCGCCACCACCACCGCCGCCGTAGCTGCCGGCGCCGCTGGAATAACCACCGGAGCTGTAGCCACCGCCGGAGCTATACGAGCTCCCGCCGCCCTCGCTGTTCCGAGCGGCCTTGCGGCTGGCTCGGCAGGACGGGCAGCGTCGCGGCTCGGTGAAGCCGCGCTGCGAATAGAAATCCTGCTCGGAAGCGGTGAACACGAATTCCTGTCCACAGTCCGCGCAGGTCAGATTCTTGTCGTTGTACACGAAAACGAAAACTCCTCTCGATAGCCAACGCGATCCCATCGGGTTCTCGCGTCAGTCGTGAGAGGAGTCCGAGTATGCGTCGAGCTACGTTCCTGACCACGGACGATTCCGTGGCCTTTACCTTGCCAATACTAAACCAGCACGAACGATCTGCATAGTCCCAAACACGGTGGGACTTGCGGCGGGTCCGTGCGTGCCCCGACCGGCGATCGGGCCGGTCCAGTAGGCTCAGCGCGTGCTCGAGATCTCAGCGTGGACGGCCCGCCGCTACGTGATGGGCCGCGGCGGCCTGTGGCCCGGTCGTCGCTGGCGCGGCCTGGCCGGCACCGGCACGGCCATGCGTGCGATGGAGGACCTCCAGCTCGACCCGCTCGTGGTCGTCGCGCGTGCCCATGACCTGATGCTCCACAGCCGGGTCGCCGACTACACGATCGACGACTGGGCCACGCTCACCTACGAGCGGCGCGAGTTCTTCGAATGGGGCGGCTGGCTGGCGGTCCGGCCGATGGACGAGCTGCCGTATTTCCGCGTCCTGATGCGGCGCGAGCGCGAGCAGCCACGGTGGATCGCGGTCGAACACGAGCACCACGATGCGATCGAGGAGATGCGCGACCTGTTGCGTGCCGGGCGTGAGGTCAGCAACCGCTCGTTCGACATGAGCGACCGCACCCGGATCGATCATTACCGCGGGCGGAAGGACAGCGCCCTCGCCCTGCACTACCTGTGGCGAGTCGGGGAGGCGATGGTGACGCGGCGCGACCGGTTCGAGCGGGTCTACGCACTGACCGAGGCGGTTGCGCCACCCTCTGCGCTCCGCGAGGTCGACGACGCCGAGGCGGACGATGTCCTGGCCCGCAAGGTCGTCGCGGCGGCGGGCCTGACGCGGCTCAACGGGATCGGCTCCATGTATGTCTACGGTCACAAGGCGAGCCCCACCGAACTGGCCGACTGGCGGGCTCGCTGGCTCACGGACGGGTCCCTGGTCGAAGTCAGGGTCGAGGGCTGGCGTGCGACGCAGGTCGCGCTCGGTGTGGACGCCGGGATCCTGACCGACCTCGAGGCCGGTCGCGTGCCGGCCGACTGGTCGCCGCTCGAGACGACGACCGACGAGGAGGCGACCTTCCTCTCGCCGCTCGACCCGGTCAGCGCACGCGGTCGTGCCAAGCCGCTGTTCGGCTTCGAGTACGTGTGGGAGGTTTACAAGCCGGTCGAGAAGCGAACGTTCGGCTACTACACGATGCCGATCCTGTGGGGCGACCGACTGGTCGGCCGCTTCGACCCGAAGCTCGACCGGACGACCGGCACGTTTGTCATCCTCGGCCTCTGGCTCGAGGACGAGGAACTCGCCAGGGACGAGGCATTCGGGGACGCGCTGGCCGCCGGGACGGCGCGGTTCATGCGGCTACTCGCCGTCAGTCGCATCGATGTGGCCGCCGTTCGCCAGCCGGGACTCCGCAAGCGACTCAGGGCCGTGCGGGGATCGCGGCGGCGTACAGTGACGACCGTGGCCGACCTCCCGGCCTCGGTCGCAGATGAAGGTGAACCATGATCGAGTTCGTGCGATCGCGACGGATTGACGTACCACCGGAGCGGATCTGGCCGCTCGTCGACGATGTCACGAGATGGCCCGAGTGGTTCAGCGAGGCCGAACGCGGCGAGGTCCTGTCAGGTGTCGGGGTCGGCCGCCGGCAGCGGATGTCCGGTCACGCCCGGGGCAAGGCGACCGAGATCGACTCCGTGGTCGTCGCATGGGAAGCCCCCTCGCTGCTTCGCTGGCACCACGAGGCGGAACGAGTCGATGGAAAGCCGGGCTCGGTCGTCTTCGCCAAGGACGCGACCGCGGAGGTGACCATCGCCCCCGATGGCGCCGGCTCCGTCGTGACGTATCGACTGCTGGCCGACCCCGGCTCTCTGCGCAACACCATCATGCTCAGGTTCCTGGCGCCGGGACCGATCGGGAAGTCGTTCGAGACCTCACTCGATCGACTCGCCAAGCTGACCGAAGCGCCCGGCTGACCGGACGTCGGCGGGTGGCCCTCCCGATCGCGCGCCGGGCGACGCGCGTCTCGCTCCCGCTGGTCGGTGCCTTCATCGTCGGCGCCATCGCGTACGGCGGGCTGTACACGTTCCCGGCGCTCTCGATCGCGTTCGCCGAGGAGTTCGGGATCGCCCGAAGTCTGGCCGTCACGCCGTGGACGATGTTCCTGCTGGTCACCGCGCTGGCCAGCCCGTTGTTGGGGCGCCTCTACGACGAATTCGACGACCGCGACCTGCTGACCGCGTCGATGGTGCTGCTGGCCGCGGGCTGGCTGTCGGTCTACCTCGCCGGCGACATCTCGCTGGTCATCCTGGCCTACGCCGGGTTCATGGCGATCGGGCTCCAGTTGGCGTTCATCGGGACGTCGACGGCGATCGCCCGTCGCTATGAGGGGATGTCGGGGCTGGCCCTCGGCATCGCATACGCCGGACCCGGCATCGGGGTCGCGATCGCACTGCCGCTGGCGGCGAGCCTCATCGAGACTGCCGGCTGGCGATCGACGGCGCTGGTGTTCATGGCCACGTCCCTGGTCGGGGTCGTGTTCGTCTGGATCATGACCAGCGGACCTGCGATCGTCGTGCCGGCCGCGAGGGGGCCGTCACGCGGCAAAGAGTCGAGCGGCGCGCCCACCGCCGGGGCCGGCTCGAGCCCGACGACCCGGTCCGGCAAGACCTTCGGCGAGCCGCTGAGCGCCGGCCAGGGCGCCCTCCGCCAAGCCGAGGCCGGCGCTGCGGCGCGGGCCAGTGGCCTGCACGAGACCTCCGCGCCGGGTGCCGTCTCGGCCGCCCACGAGATCCCACCGGCCGGCAGCTCGGAGCGACGCCGCAGCGTGCGACGGACCATCAAGACGCGCCGGTTCTGGATCCTGTTCGCGGGCGCCGCGGCGATCGGCATATTCGATGAGGGCGTCCTCCAGGCGTTCCTTCCGGCCGCGGTCGACGCCGGCGTCCGTGCCGAGGCTGCCGCCGCCGCGCTCGGCTTCCAGGCGCTCGCCTATGTCGCCGGGCAGGTCATCGGCGGCTGGCTGTCGGACCGATTCGGCCGTCGTGTGGTCGGGTTGGCGGCGGCCGTCCTGGTCGCCGGCGGGGTGGTTGCCGCGATCGGGTTGATCGCCTCGCAGCCACTGGTCGCGGTCTTGGGGATCACCATCCACGGGCTGGGCACTGGTGCCACGATCGCGGTCCGTTCGGCCGCCTTCAGTGACGTCTTCGGCGGCGCTAACTTCGGGACGATCTTCGGCCTGCTGGCGGTCGCGTACCCGGTCGGTGGGGCCATCGCGGTCTACATGGGCGCTGCCGCCTTCGACGCCACGGGCTCGTACCTGCCGCTCATCCCGTTCGTCCTGGTGGCGGTCGCGATCTGGGCGATCTCGTTGTGGGTGGCCGGTCCCCGGCGGTCGCGAACCGCAAACATTCGAGCCTGAGGGTGGCAGACGCTGCCGTGGCGCTCGTCGGGACCGCCGGCGACGCGACCTGATGGCCGTGGAGTCGATGATCTCCGCGAGCTAGCCGGTCGTTCGCGTGAGCTCGAGTGGCG